>NZ_JAVKEA010000190.1:0-158182 GCF_040221695.1 Coleofasciculus sp. E2-BRE-01
ATAAATAATTAGATCTTCATGAGTTTTGATGGTTTTTTGGTCTTCTTCCTTGTCCACTTTCCCTCCAGGTCTTCCAAGTCTTACCTCCATTATACCGTCAATGTAAAAAACCTACCCTTGTGAGCCCCCAGCCCCTCTCCCACGCCGGGGAGAGGGGGGCAAGAGATCCGGTTCCCCTTCTCCCCACGGAGGGAGAAGGGGTTAGGGGATGAGGGGGAAATGTCGAGAAGTAGATAGACACAGCTTAAAACCTTGCCAGCATTTATAATTTGTTGTCTAGGCAATTGCAAAGTTACGAATAGTAATATTGTTTTAATTAGCTAAATCTTCCGCTAGTTCTGATTCAGTTAAGCGAAAAGTATCAACACCGAATTCAGCAAGTTTGGATGAAAATACGACTGCCTAATAAACTTTTGTAACAAAGCCTTGACGCTGGAGTATCTATCCTTCAATGTGCTAAGATAATCCAAATTAAACCAAAAACTCTTAGCGCTACTCAAAGCTGTTCCCGCAGCTCTGAGCAGCTAACCCCCAAACTGATGTCTCCAGTCTGGAGGCTAGAAGAAATAGTAACACTCCTCTAGCCACTCCGACTTCATAAAGCAACTTGTGCGGGGTGGCTAAGATTTTGGGTCAATTGATTTTAGGGTTGAGGATTTTGGCGTTTTTCCGGCAAAAAAGCCGAGATTGCCACAAATCTAGTATCAACTCTCCTAAATCAAGCCAACGCTACCGCGAATACCCAAATCAGGAGTGATTTACCATGTCTCGGAACTTAATCACGGCTGGGGTAATTGATCCTCGCCAATTTTCTCTCGACGAAGTACGCCATCAAGTCGCTACATTTCTTAACATTCCCTTCCAGCAAATCGATCGCGTCGAATGTTGGCAACACCAAATCTGGGTCAAGCTGGTGGAATCCCGTGCTATCTTTGTTAGTTATCGCAACTTGCCCCTGTGGATTGAGGCGGGATTAGCGGCAATTGGGCGCTGTACCTCGCGTTCCCAGTTGGATGAATTAGGGGAAATCTTCCGTCGTGAACGTGACTGGTATGATCAGCATGAGCAACCGGAAGCCGTGCAACCCTGGCGTCAGGCGTGGGCAAAACAGGCTGAATATCTCAGAAACGAGGACGAACGCCTGAAACCCATTCGCGCCCATCAGCAAGCCGGACAGGATTGGTATGGGGCTTGGAAACGGGTACTCTACTGTTGCCGAGATTTTAACCGACTTCAGGGATTAGTCGGGGAAATCAATCAACAAAGTCAGGAGTTTCAGGATTTACCTGAGATTATGCAAAAGATGCAGCAATTGTGGCATCAGCGCTGGCAAGATCTATCGAGTGCGATCGCCTAAACCGTAGGGGCTTGGTAACCAAGCCCCTACGGGCGGTGTGCTGAAGGGGTGACAAACTCGCGTCAAAGGTAGGCAGGGTATGGGGTGTGGGGTATGGGGTGTGGGGAAAATCTTAGAGCAACACAAAAGCCCATAATGAGGAGATAGGGTAAGGCGCAAGCGCTCTCCAGGCGAGCCAACGAATAAACAATAGAGTTTTTGGTTACTCCCTGAGTAAAGTTCAACACCGAGCGGAGTCGAGGTGTTGACGCCCTCGCGGAGTCGAAGCGTCAATTTTTCCCGACACCCGACACCCGACACCCGACACCCGACACCCGACACCCTAAACCCGACACCCGACACCCTAAACCCGACACCCAGTAGTACCCTCAAGTCCCTTGTCACCCCCTCAGGGCGGTGTGACTACATATAGGGTGTAGTTGAATGATGTATCCTTATATGTGGGGTAGCCAGGGTCAATCTGGATGCATCAGGAATACCATTAGACCTGTCAGCTTACCATGAAGGTGAGCGATCGCGCCCCTTAACAGAATCCTTATCTCTCTTTGTTCTATGTCCTTCGTCGGTCTACATATTCACAGTGACTACAGCTTACTTGATGGCGCATCCCAGCTACCGCAATTAGTGGATCGGGCGGTGGAATTAGGAATGCCCGCGATCGCACTGACGGATCATGGGGTAATGTATGGCGCGATCGAGTTGATTAAAGTCTGTCGGGGGAAAGGGATTAAGCCGATTATCGGCAATGAGATGTATGTGATTAATGGGGATATTCAAGATAAGACGAAGAAGAAACAGCGCAAATACCATCAAGTTGTCTTGGCTAAAAATACCCAAGGCTATAAAAATTTAGTTAAACTGACGACAATTTCTCATCTGAAAGGAATCCAAGGAACAGGAATTTTTCAGCGTCCTTGTATTAATAAAGAATTCCTCCAACAATACCGTGATGGATTAATCGTCACCAGTGGTTGTTTGGGCGGAGAAGTCCCCCAAGCGATTCTCAAGGGTGACGTGCAAAAGGCACGAGAGCTTGCCCAATGGTATAAAGAGGTTTTTGGGGACGATTATTATCTAGAAATTCAAGATCATGGGTCAATTGAAGACCGGATTGTTAACGTAGAAATTGTGAAAATTGCCCGTGAATTAGAAATTAAACTGGTTGCCACCAATGATTCTCATTTTATCTCCTGTTACGATGTCGAAGCCCACGACGCCTTACTCTGCATTCAAATCGGGAAATTAATTTCAGAAGAGAAGCGGATGCGCTACTCCGGAACCGAGTATCTCAAGTCCGCCGAGGAGATGGCACAGCTATTTCGGGATCATTTGCCCGATGAGGTGATCCAAGAGGCGATCGCGAATACATTAGAAGTCGCGGATAAGGTAAAACGTTATGACATTATGGGGGAACCACGCATCCCCAATTATCCTGTTCCCAAAGGTCACAGTGCTGATAGTTACTTAGAAGAAGTTACTTGGGATGGATTATTGGAGCGCATGGGATGTCGTTCTCGCAGTGACATCGATCTCGTCTATAAAGAACGGCTGGAATATGAGCTGAAAATGATGCAGCAGATGGGATTTTCCACCTACTTTTTAGTCGTGTGGGATTATATTAAATATGCCAGAGATCAGAAGATTCCTGTCGGTCCAGGACGGGGTTCTGCGGCGGGTTCCTTAGTTGCCTATTCTCTGAAAATTACCAATATTGATCCGGTGCATCATGGGCTTTTATTTGAGCGCTTTCTCAATCCGGAACGGAAATCTATGCCTGATATTGATACAGATTTCTGTATTGAACGCCGGGATGAGGTCATTGAATATGTCACCCACAAATATGGGGCAGATCGGGTGGCACAAATTATTACATTTAACCGGATGACATCAAAGGCGGTATTAAAAGATGTCGCCAGGGTTTTGAATATTCCCTATGGGGAATCAGATCGGATGGCAAAAATGATTCCGGTTTCACGGGGAAAACCCACTAAATTAAAGGTAATGATTTCTGAGAAAACGCCTACACCAGAGTTTAGAGATGCTTACTTAAATAACCCCGAAGTCCAGCGCTGGCTGGATATGGCAATCCGGATTGAGGGGACGAATAAAACCTTTGGCGTTCACGCGGCGGGGGTAGTGATTTCCTCCGAACCCTTAGATGAAATTGTTCCCTTGCAGGTGAATAATGAGGGGGCGGTGATTACTCAGTATTTTATGGAGGACTTAGAATCCCTTGGACTCTTAAAAATGGATTTTCTAGGTCTGAAAAATTTAACCACGATTCAGAAAACGGCGGAATTGATTCGCCAACATCAAAATATAACGTTAGATCTGGATCAGTTACCCCTAGATGAACGTAAGGCGTTTGAGATTGTGGCAAAAGGGGTAATCAAGAAAATACCTGATGACATAAAACAGACCTATACGGTTTTAGAGAAAGGCGAGTTAGAGGGAATTTTTCAACTAGAATCGTCGGGGATGCGCCAGGTGGTGCGGGAGTTGAAACCGTCGAGTATCGAAGATATTTCTTCGATTTTGGCATTGTATCGTCCAGGACCTTTGGATGCAGGTCTGATTCCCAAGTTTATTAATCGGAAACATGGGAAAGAAAAGGTTGAATATCAACATCCGCTATTAGAGCCTATTTTAAAAGAAACGTATGGTACGCTTTGTTATCAAGAGCAGATCATGAAAATGGCTCAGGATTTGGCGGGGTATTCCCTGGGTCAAGCGGATTTGCTACGCCGCTGTCTGAGTGGTTCAACGGAGATTATTGATGCAGAAACGGGGCATTTAGTGTCTCTAAAAGAAATTGCGTCCAAACCTGAGTATTGGTTGGGACGAGAAGTTTTGTCTCTGGATACGGTGACTCAAAAGATTACTCAGCAACCGATTAGCGAAATTTATCCAAACGGGGTGCGAGATGTTTGGGAAATTACCACGAAAACCAATCGTAAAATTAGAGCGACAGCGGATCATCGTTTCTATTCACTATTAGGATGGCAGCCTCTGGAGCAGTTTAAGGTTGGTAGTCGGATTGGCTTAACTAAGATATTGTCACTGGCTACAGAGAGTGATATATCAGATGCTCAAATTAAGCTAACTGCTTATTTAATAGGTGATGGTCATCTTTCGACAAAGAGTCCTTCCTGTAGCTATTTCTGTAATAGTGACCCTGAACTGATTGCTGATTTTAATCATTGTGCAGAACAACTTTTTGGGACGACTGCACCAGTCGATCATCAGTTCCATGCTAATCGTCAATCCCAGAATTTTGCCACGGCTTTGCAGGATAAAGCACTGATGGCAATTGCAGAGTCTGATGTATTCTGGGATGAAATTGTCTCGATTGAATATGTTGGTCAAGAGGAGGTTTTCGACTTAAGTATTTGCCAAACTCATAACTTTATTGCCAATGACTTTATTGCTCATAACTGTATGGGTAAAAAGAAAGTGGCAGAAATGGAGAAACATCGAGGAATTTTTATCGATGGGGCGGCAAAAAATGGTGTAGCAAAACGAATTGCGGAAGAATTATTCGAGCAGATGATCCTATTTGCTGAATATTGCTTGAGTTATGATACACCCATTCTTACGGTTGAATATGGTGCTGTGGCAATTGGGGAAATTGTAGAAAAGCAGATTGAGTGTACGGTTTATAGTGTGGATGAGCATGGCTATGTCTACACCCAACCGATTGCCCAATGGCATAATCGCGGTGAGCAAGAGGTGTTTGAATATGTGTTAGAGGATGGTGCTACGATTCGGGCGACAAAAGACCATAAGTTTATGACAGATGAGGATCAAATGTTACCGATTGATCAGATATTTGAGCAAGGCTTGGAGTTGAAGCAGGTGGAGGTATTGCAACCTGTTTTTTAAGAGAGGGGAAGCCGCCGCATTAACCAGCCTTAGGTTGGTGATGAGTTGAGAATCCACCAAAGTGTAGTACAAAGGCTTAATTCCTAAGCTGAAGTTCCCCTTTGACAAATCGCTACACTGTATGTATATCCTGGCTTAGGGCGATTTAACTCTTGACTTCACTGGGTACATATCAGGCTGACGCCCAATAAATCCAAAGCCTTTCTTTGTACAGGAGTCGGTTCGGTTACCTGGTCAAAATCGAAATGAACACCTGGGATATTAGACTGAATTCGATTGTTAACAATTGTCCCTAAATCAGCTAACAATGTTTGAAAGCTATGCACAGGTAAGTTATCGGCAGTCCGCTTCTTTTGGGCTTTGGCAGAAGCCGAGTTGCTCTTCATCGAATGAGTAACAATTCCTTGGCGTAAATCAAGGGCATTATCCCAATCATCTTCATCGAAAAGAATCGGGGCTAAACATCGGCGCATATGCCATTCTACATAGTACGCCAACATACATAAGAAAACATGAGCTTTCACTCTATCGCTGTTACGATGATAGATAGGGCGTACCTTTAAATCAATGGTTTTGTAGCTGCGGAAGGCTTGCTCAACTTTGGATAAACTTTTATAGGCTTTGACAGTATCTTCGGCATTCAGTGTTTCTTCGGGTACGGAACTTCTCACTACATATAAGCTGTTCGGCATTTAAATAAGGTATAATTAAAATAGGAAATCCGAAAAACGAAAAAATATGACAGCCAAGAATTACCTAAAACCGGAGCAAAAAGAAAAACTACAAATTACTCTGAAAACAGAGGGCAATGCAGATATTAGAGAAAGAATTCTAATACTTCTATTGCTGAATGATGGCAAAACACAAAAAGAAATCGCAGAGTTTATTGGTTGCTCAAAAAACAAAGTGTGCTATTGGTGCGTTCATGGAGACCCAGATAACTTGGAAAGTCTCAGAGATAGAAGAATGTCAGGAAACCATCAAAAAGTCACAGATAAATATATTGATATTTTACTGGAAACAATCGAAAAAAGTCCCGAAGAGTTCGGATATGAATTTGGTCGATGGACAACTCAAAGATTGGCCAAGTATTTAGCGGAAAAAACAGGAATTCAGTTAAGTGGTTCACAGGTTCGGAGGATATTAGAGAGAAAAAAGTACGTTTACCTTTGGACAAAATATAGCTTATAGGCGAAGAGAAACTCCCAAAAAAGAGAAGCATTTAAAGAAAAAATAGAGGCATATATAAAAATAGAAAAATAGAACCCAGAACGTCTCCAGATATGGTTTTGGGATGAAAGTGGATTTAGTTTAAGGGTAAGCTAAAACGCATTTAAATTGTGTATTTTTTGTTATCCTTTGCCTTTTCCCTGTTGCCTTTCAGGGTTTTAGGCATCCCAATTTAAATGCCGAACAGCTTAATTAGAAGAAAAGATTGGTGTAAAAAAGGGAAGCGAAAACGAGTTAGAGGAGATCGAAGAAAGGGAAGAGTCAATGTCATGGGATGTATGCGCAATTCAGATAAGAAGAGATTTGTCGAATTTTTAGATACAAGCAATTCAGACAACTTTTATAAAGTTTTAAAGAGCTTTTATGAAGAAGCAATTAATGAATGGGTAGAAGCGGGAAATAAAAAAGAAGACTTTGCCGCAAAGGGAGCCAAGCTTGTTACAGCGCTTTGCGCTGTAATAAAGTACAGTAAATCAAAGTCCCCCTTTTTAAGGGGGATTTAGGGGGATCGACAATGTACCGCATAGCAGAGCAAACTGCTGTATTATTTTAGACAACGCTAGCTTTCACAAAAAAGAAGAGTATATTAATAAAATTGAAGCTGAAATGCCCAATGTTTATCTTGAATATTTACCCGAATATAGTCCAGATTATAACTTAATTGAATTAGTCTGGCATTCAACGAAAGAATATATTGCCAATCGGCTTTTTGAATCCATTGAAGAGTTAGAATCTTTGTTAAATCAACTTTTAAATGAAGACAAGCTAGTTGTTAACTGGGGACGTAAACTGAAAAATAAGGGTAATGCTCTTATCACAGTTTAAATGCATAACAGCTTAGCGGCTGTGGTGCAAGCTTGGACTGCCTGGAAAAAACACCAGCAAGAGCAAGAAGAGATTAGGCGTCAATAGCTTCAAACCGAAAAAAGATGTAAGAGCTGATCGACACAGGGGCGAACCCTCCCCTTTCTGCCGCATCTATTTCGGCAAGCTGTAACCCAGCTTCAGTAGAGCATTGTGGAACTTACTTTCCGATGCGTTGGCACGACCAAAGAGCGATCGCCTTAAAAAGGCAGATACTCAACAACATTAAGCCATTCATCAGGTTCTGAAGCGAGAGCAATAAGTTCCAAATCTTTGACAAATTGCCCAATCGTACCCCCTAACTGATGTCCAAATATCAAACCCGTAAAAGGTCGTTCCTGACGCTGCCAATCTTCAGCTAGTGCTTTAAAGCGAATATCCTGAGTGAACAAAACTCGACCGAGTGAACTAGCGTGTTCCAAAAGCGCCTCATCAGCTAACTCGGCTGAACCGTCTTCAATTGCTGTAAGAACGTCTACACCACGACGACGCAATTGATCCGTAATAGCTTGAGGTACATGAACATCCATGTAGAGTGCGATCGCCACTTACAATAACCCTCTTGCCTTCATCCGCACAAAGAAAGGAGAAGGTGATGCTTGAGATTTTGCCTGTTGTGCTTGCTCCCATTCCATGCGAATCTCACTATCAATCTCATCTTGGCGATCGAAGTAATATACCATCGCTGCATGAGCTTCTGATAGTGTCAGATAAGGATGCTGTCGGCACATTTCTTCCACTGACCACCCATAAGCCAAATAATCCATGACAATCTGAGCAACACGCACACGCGGTATCCGCTGTAACCGTGCGGGTTGACCTTCCGCTTTCTCTATATGAGGATAAATTACTCCTGATGTCATGGCATTGGTTTTGAAACCCTACTGAAGCCTAGAATAACAAGTCTGAGTGAGCAGAGCTATTGTGTAACTTTCATTAGTTTTCTTCAGCGCTAGGAATTGCTCCAGCCCAAATAATCTGCTCACTTGTCAGATTCAACTCTGGGAAAGTGCCTGAAACAATCTGCTCAGCACCAACGAACTCCATACCTTCATACAGTTCCTCAACCAGGGTAAAAATCGTCACCTTTGATGTCAGCGGGTCAACTACCCAGTATTCTGGAATATTTAAAACGTTGTACTCAACCCGCTTAGCCCGATAATCGGCGGTCTTTGTCGATTCGCTAACGACTTCTATCACTAAAATCGGAGGAGGTTCGTTGAGTTCAATAACAGCCTCGCGGGTTCTTAATTCGCGCCACTGCTGGCTAGGAATAATAGTCAAATCGGGAATGCGAGAGGTATCCCACTTGCCAGCACGAGGCGATCGCACACCAATCGCCACGGGTCTAACAATCCAGTCGCGTCCGCTACGCCCGATCTCAGCATCGATTTGCCGATAGAGAAAGTCAATGATTTCTCCATGTTGCCCGGTGCCAATACTCATTGCTACTAATTCCCCGTTCACCAACTCATAGCGGGTATCAGTCCCGTCTGAGTAGGTCAGATACTCTTCAAAGGTTAGCTTCTTAGTCGTTACAGTCATGATCGCCCCCTTCGGAGCATCTAGTTCGGTAGGCTATAACCCAACTTTAGCAGAGCATTGCGGCACTGGGTTTCAGATACCGTTGGCACAACCAAACAGCGATCGCACTCACCAATGAGCAGTTAAATAGCAAAGAGTTAAAGTTTACCCTCTTGCAAAACGCCAATCTTGGCTAACTCCTTCCACTCCGGCTCAATCGGTGAATAACGGCAATAGCACACAACAATCTCGTCATACTCAGCCGACTCAACCGACTTGAACCGCTCAACCCGACTCACTTCCCAGTCAGACCAACGAACATGAGTGCTAGCATCCGGGAAGTTTGGATCAACCGACTCTTCAAAGCGGGCAAACTCACGCGGGCGATCGCCTGGTTCTGGCAATGCCTTATCAGAACAATCTAAATACTCAGCCAGCATCCGGGTTAAGTGTCCAGCAGGTTGCAATTTGCGTTCCTTCCACCCCTTCGATGAAGCTGATTCAGTTTTGAAGACAATCCATCTCTTCATAAGTTATTCCACCGGACATGATATCACTCAGGCTGCAGGGGAACCATCGCGGCTGCTACTTTTGAGCAACGGAAACGCAATCACGTCCCGAATACTCGCCGAATCCGTTAATAACATCACCAAGCGGTCAATACCAATTCCTAATCCCCCGGTTGGTGGCATTCCGTACTCCAACGCCGCCAGAAAGTCTTCATCAACCCCTTGGGCTTCCAAGTCTCCAGCGGCTTTCCGTGCAGCTTGTGCTTCTAAGCGTTCCCGTTGATCCATCGGATCAGTTAATTCAGAAAAGCTATTCGCCGTTTCTCGCCCAGCAATAAATAACTCAAAGCGTTCCACTAATCCCGGCTTAGAACGATGGGGTTTAGCCAGAGGAGAAATTTCAATCGGGAAATCAACAATAAATGTTGGCTGAATCAGGGTTTCTTCACATTTTTGCTCGAAGCATTCATTGAGGAGTTTCCCCAATGATGGACAGTCGTCTACCCCTTCAATCCCCACCTTTTTAGCCGCAACTTTTGCTTCATCGAATGTCTGAAATTGATTAAAATCTAAACCCGTCACTTCCTGCACCAACTCATGCATCGTGACGCGACGCCAAGGCGGTGTAAAGTTAATCGTTTCACCTTGATAGGTAATTTCTAAGCTGCCCAAACTCTCTTGAGTGACGGTGGTAATTAAATTTTCCGTCAACGTCATCATATCGTTGTAGTCGGCGTAAGCCTGGTACACCTCAATTGAAGTAAACTCCGGATTGTGGCGCGTGGAAATTCCCTCGTTCCGGAAAATTCGCCCCAACTCAAATACCTTTTCAAATCCGCCAACAATTAACCGTTTCAAGTGGAGTTCTGTGGCTATTCGCAGATACAACTCCATCTCTAGAGTATTGTGATACGTGATAAAGGGGCGGGCTTCTGCACCTCCGGCTTCTGTACTAAAAACAGGGGTTTCAATTTCGATAAAGTCGCGATCCTCTAAATAGCGGCGAATGGCGGCGGTAATTTTAGCACGGCGGCGGAAGGTTTCCCGAACCGTGGGATTCACCATTAAGTCCACATAACGCTGACGATAGCGCTTTTCGGTATCGGTGAGACCATGCCACTTATCGGGTAAGGGTAAGAGGGATTTGGTCAGGATAGCATATTCACTGACATAGACGGAGAGTTCCCCTTTATCCGTGCGCTTAATTGTCCCCTTGACGCCTAAAATGTCGCCAATATCCGTGAGTTGCTTGAGAGGGGTGAACGGATTCGGCAGATCCGTCATAGTTGCGGTAATCCGCTTTTTGTCCAGATAGAGTTGAATCGTTCCGGTTTCGTCTTGAAGATTGAAGAAGGCTAACTTGCCGAAGACACGACGGGCTAAAATACGACCTGCGATCGCGACTTCAAAATCAACCTCTTCACCATTCCCCAGATCCGCGAATTTCTCTTGCAGTTCAGCCGCGTGGTGAGTAGACTGCCAGTGATACGCATACGGCTCAATTCCCAACGCTTTAAGCTGTTGGACTTTTTCCAAACGGGTAGCACGAATTTCTTCGAGAGTGTTTTGGCGATCGGGTGGGGACTGCTCAGGGGACATAATAGGGAACTGCTCGATGCTAATCTTGTAGGATCTCGGACATCTATCTTAACATTCGACCGAACAGATAACCGGAGCAATCATGCGATCGCACCGAACAACCGGATTCTCGCCCTGCTGTAACCGAACGCGGTAAATCTAGAATACGCGATTGCACGAACAACCGGATTCTCGCCATGCTGTAACCGAACGCGGTAGTAGTGCGAGCATCTTGCTCGCTACCCATTCCCATTGCTCGCTACCCATTCCTAATTTAAATGTATGTGTACTAATTCAAGTCAGTTTAACAAAACTTATTCAGTTGACAGCATAAATTTGATCACAATTGTGTTAATTTTCAGCCATAAGCGGATAGAATAAGGGAATTCTGAAGCAGAATCACCGCTAGCGTTGGGGCAGTCGGCAATGTCTTCTCACGAACACCTCTGGAAAAAAGGCTTCTCTAAGCCCAATTCGACACCTGTGCCGAATCCCTTCAAGATACAGAGGCGTCGTGTCAAACCCTTACCACCACCTTTATCGCAACAGGAAAAACTACAGCTCAAACAGCAAGCTGATCAAATCTCCCAGTTAGGTTATAACTCCCACAACATTCCGATTCAAGCTCCAAATCCTACAGCCGTCGCCAATCCAAGTCCGTCAAAATCTGGTGAGGTGGCGAATCAGCCCACAACGCCAGCCGCCGATGCTGTAGACATTCAAGCAGATGCGTTAGATGAGCAAGAGCAAGAAGAGACGAACGAGCGCGACGAGATTTCTTTAGCAGCCGCCTCCGATGGTTCAGCATCAGATGATACTATCCAGCGCCAGGAAATACCAGATGCTGAAGAAGATGAGATATCATCGAGTGAACCTCCAACCGTTCAACGCCAATCTGACACACCAGACACACCTGATCAAGAGACAGAAAAATCAGAAGACTATCACAATTTACTCGAAATTCCGGTAAACGTTCCAGGTACACCGTCATCCTCGATTCAGAGACAGGTAAATCTGGGCAAGTTCACAAATTCCTCTTCTCAGCAAATTCAACCCGCCTCTCACCCCAAATTAAATCAACTCAATGCTTTTAAAACTGGCGAATTCGTACAGCCGCAGCGGATTCAGTCGCCTGTTAAGCCAGTCAATCCTATATTAAATCAAACTCAAACAAATACAGAAACGGTTCAGAAGAAAGCTACACCACAATCATCGGATGCCAGTGAAGCTGAGGCTGCACCGAATCTAGAGCAAGAGATTCAACAGAAACGAGGTAGGGGACAGCCAATTTCCAATAAAATACGCCAGCCAATGGAGCAGGCGTTCGGGGCGGATTTTAGTCAAGTTCAGGTTCACACCGATAGTAAGTCGAACAAACTGAATGAGTCAATCCAGGCTAAGGCATTTACCACAGGTACAGATATCTTCTTTAAACAGGGAGAATATCAACCCGATAATCAGCCAGGACAGGAATTATTGGCGCATGAATTAACTCATGTTGTTCAGCAAAATGGCAATAAAGTTCAGGCGAAAACTGATAGCCAAGTTGCGACAAAGGGAAATAAGTTACAGACAAAAGAACGCCTGGTATCCGGTTTTCCGGCACAACTGAAAATCCAACGCCGAGAAAATCCCCAAGAACAAACAGTAAAAGAGAATAAACCCCAACCAGCACAACCCACTCCCGCACCAGCGCCAGCCACTCCCCAGGTAGCCAATGAAGGTGGGGGTGCAGCAGCACCAGCCATTCCAGAAGAGGCAGATAAAGCCCCTGCAACACAAGGCGGAAACCAACAAGCGGCTGGAGCAGGTGGGGCATCAGCTACCCCAGGCGGCGGTGGCGCAAAATCCCCCAGTTCCCCAGAAGAAGACCCCGCATTTAAAGGAGTGGTAGATAAGGCAAAGGGAGTAGCTGGCAAAGAAAAACAGCATGACCCCGCCGAGGCTGAATCTAAAGAAGCCCAAGACGGCGCTGAACCCCCTGGCAATGAAGTAGAAAGTAAGGCGCAAGATAAACAAGTTGGGGAAATGAACCAGCAGCAGCCGGGAGCCTTTAATGCGAAGGCTTTCAAGGCAAAGCTGATGGAAAAAATTGGCGCAATTATTCCCGATAACGAAGAAGACGCCAAAAAATTCAAGGAGAGTAATCAGCTTGATTCTGTGAGGCAGGATGTCTCCTCACAAGTAACTGACGAGGAAAAAAAAGCGGCGGGTCCGATTGAGGAGAAAACCAAAGCTGCCCCTGACACCAGTGGTGTTGAACCCAAACCTGTCACGCCAATGCAGCCGCCAGAAGCGGGAGATGCACCAACTGATATCAATGCCGAGAAAGCTGCACCTAAACCGAAACCTGATGCTGAAGTATCCGCACCGTTTGAGGCAAATAGTCAAGAATTGGATGACGAGTTAGCCAAGGCGAAAGTCCCGGAAGAGACACTGGAAAAATCAAATGAACCACAGTTTGTGGAAGCGCTAAGTGCGAAGAAAGAAGCACAAACCCACGCTAAAGAAGCCCCACAAACCTATGGTCGGGATGAAAAAGCCACGATTAATAAGGCTGAAGCGGAAGCACAAACGACGAGCCAAACCCAGCTCCAGGGAATGCATGGTCAGCGTTCACAACTGTTGAATCAGGTGATGGGCGCTCAGAGTGAAACTCAGGGCAAGGATACTCAAGAACGGACTAAAATTGCTAACCATATTAATGGTATCTACCAAGATACGAAGAAAAATGTTGAAGACGTTCTTAGTAACATCGATGACGAAGTAACCAAGAAGTTTGATGGAGGTGCTGCAACTGCCAAGCAGATATTTGAGAATTACGTTGACCAGAAAATGGAGGCGTGGGAAGATGAGCGCTATGGTGAATGGTACGACGTAACTGGATGGGATGAGCGAGTTAGTGATAGTTGGCATGGGTTGCCACCAGAGGTTAATCAATTCTTTGTTGATGGGCGGCAAATGTATCTCGATTCAATGGATGGCACACTGACCGACATTGCTAATTTTGTTGCCCAAAAACTGAATGAGGCTAAACAGAAAATTGCTGAAGGCAAGCAGAAAATTCAGGAACACGTTGAGGGTTTGCCGGAAAATCTCCGGAAAGTCGGACAGGAAGCCGCACAGAACATTCAAGGTAAATTTGATCAGTTAGAGGAGAGTGTTAATAACAAGCAGGATGAGTTAATTGACTCCCTGGCACAAAAATACAGTGAGAACCTGCAAGAGCTTGATGCCGAAATCGAGAAGCGCAAAGAAGCAAACAAGGGTCTAAAAGACAAGGCTAAAGACGCCATCGTGGGAACCGTTCAGACCATCATGCAACTGAAAGATATGCTGATGGGTGTTTTGGCAAAAGCCGCTGGTGCCGTGGAGAAAATTATTCTCGACCCGATTCAATTCTTAGGGAATTTAGTTTCTGGAATTAAGCAAGGATTCCAAAACTTTGTCGGCAATATCTGGGAGCATCTCAAGAAAGGGTTGTTGGGTTGGCTGACGGGTACGATGGCAAAGGCAGGCATTCAAATGCCAGAAAGCTTTGACCTCAAAGGCATCTTTACGTTAGTGATGCAGGTGCTAGGGTTAGCCTATGACTCAATTAAGTCACGGACAATCAAGGCTCTGGGTAAGAACGGAGAGAAGGTGTTCAATGGGTTAGAAAAGACCTTTGAAGTCTTCGTTATCTTGAAGAATGAGGGATTAGCGGGTCTGTGGCAGTTCATTCAGGATAAGATTGGTGACCTGAAAGTGATGGTAATTGATACCATCCAGAATTTTGTGATTGAGAGTGTGATTAAGCAGGGTGTGCTGTGGGTGATTAGCCTGTTGAATCCAGCCTCGGCGTTTGCCAAAGCCTGTAAGATGATTTACGACATCATCATGTTCTTCATTGAGCGCGGTAGCCAGATTGTCGAATTGGTGAACGCGGTAATGGAGTCGGTGACAGCTATTGCAAATGGGGCGCTGGGTGGAGCCGCGAAGTTGATGGAAAATGCTTTGTCTAAGGCGCTACCCGTGGTGATTAGCTTTATGGCGAGTCTATTGGGCTTAGGTGGCATTAGTAAGAAGATTCAAGAAATCATTCAGAAGGTGAAAGAGCCGATTGATAAGGCAATTGATTGGCTGATTTCTCAGGCGGTGAAGTTTGCCAAGAAGATTGGTAAGAAACTTGGATTTGGTAAGGGCAAGGGTAAGGGTAAGAAAGAGGGTGAGAACCAAGATGAAAATGAGGGTGAACAGCTTGAGGATAGTGAAGTTGGTAAAACCGTTAACTTCAGTGGTGGAGATGAAAGTCATCGTCTGTGGATAAAAACTCAGGGAACCTCAACCACTGTCATGGTTGCCAGTACACCTACTTCAGTTGAGGCGAAGCTCAATGAGTGGCAAGGAAAGCTGGAATCTCTGCCAGAAGAGAAGCGCCCACAGGCTCAATCGTTGCTTGGTACTGCCGGTCAGCATCTGGGTACAACGGAGCAGAAAGCCCAGAAGACGGCTAAAGAAATGGAGGAGGCGAAGCAAAACTCAGCGGATGAGAAGGCTATTAATGAGGCGGAACAGGCAGATAATCAGACTGAGGCGGCGGAAGAGACTCTGGCTGATGTACTCAAGCAGCTATGTGATTTGTTCGGTGAGGAAGATAATGTAATAAAATGGTGGGAACAGGAAAAAAGATTTAATAATAAAGCTGGAGAATCACACACAATTTTCTTCAAAGAACAAGGCAAATCAGCCGAGCTAATGATAGCATCTGATCCTACGGAGTTGGAAAAATATTTAGATGAACAAGAGCAGTTATATCAAAATAATGCAGATCAATTAACAAAGATAAACAGTGCCAGAGAAATTCATCAAAGTTTGGAAAAAATTACCCGCTCAAAAGTGGAACCTAAAGATGCAGAGGTAATAACACAAAAATTGGAACAGTTGAGTGTTTTATTAATTCAGTTAGGTGACTCAACCTCCGAGGATGTTGAATTACCAGCTCAAGCTGATTGGAGTTTTGGAGGAGGTGCTAATAAATTTGCTCAAGTAGAAAAACTATCGACACAAACAAGTACAGGAGGAACGGCGCCAAGTTCATCTGCTTCTCCAAACGGATTTAAAATTCTACGGATAAATAAACTTACAGAGGACAGCAAGTGGGTACGAATGCATATGATCAGTGCTGCCGTTGGAGGCAAAGGCAACGATGAAAACCTTATTCCTGCTCCCGGATATATTAATACGGGTAGTCAAGTAAAAAGTTTTGAAACTAATGCTAAAAATCTTGTTGAAAACAAAGATGAAAAAACACAAAAACCCAATGTTATATGGATAAGAACACAAGTTAATTCATTTTATCCGGCTAGCACAGGTTCTAGTATAAATTATGGTTCAGCGGATTTTGTTAAAAGTGTTAGTATGCGTGCTGGTTTGTACTTTTATGGTCAGAATCAGTGGCAAAAAGATACAAAACCAAGGATTTCTGAAGACATTAGTATACCTTTGCCTGATTTCTCCAAATCCAGTGTTATATCTATTAATAATAGTGGAGAGCCTAATATTGCAGAGGCTTGTGGTTGTTCAACTACTTTTGCTAGGGAACTCGTAAAAGAACGGAACAAGAATGGAGATTTCTCTAGCATAATAGATGTTGAAATTAGAATGGAAGATTATTGGAATAACGAGCTAAAACAAAAACCGGGAAATCCATTTGAGGTAAACTTACAAAATGTTATTAATGCTTTAAATAATAAAAAAATGAAATTCTAGTATAGATTTATTATTAATTATGATGGAAAAAAAATTAATTCAAAAGTTTAGAGAATTATTGGATGAATTCAACCAAAATAATTGTGTCGAAATAATTCATAGAGAAACGAATTTCCCAAATCATAGTGAATCAGTAAGAAATCGTACTTTTGAGTTGTTCAATAAACGATATGAATATAAAATCCCAGAGAATATGAAAGAACTGGTGTCATTTCCAGCAAAACTTTATCTGCATTGGAAAGTTAGAGACAGTGAAGATCCTGAACTAATAGGGGAATTCTGTCTGCAAAACATTATTAACGTGCTGACTCTAAATGATCGGGTAGATGTTACGAACGAAGACATTGATGAAGACACGAAGACATTGATGAGAAAAGCCCATTATTTCGACACCCAGCCTGAAAAAAGCTGGACTACATCTACCGTATTGATCCCCGAAGAAAACAAAAATCTTCCAGATATTTGGCTACTCGATGATTTGCAATTGTTTAAAATGAACTTGTCAATAGAACAATATTTTGATGTCTTATTTTTGACAAAAGGAATGTACTATTGGCAATATATTTTCTGTGATAAAGCCGCCTATATAGATACATCCTTCTATAAAAAGCGATACATAATGGAAATGCTTAAAGTCTTGCCTGAGATCTTTCCCAGTCGAGATTATTCATTACTAATAGAGCGGTTTCACGAAATCAGTGATGAACCCTAATAGGAAATTATAATGGGGAGCATCCAAAATGTGCAAAAACATTGCTAGCTTTCTCTAAACACCTCATTTTTCCGTTGATTTTTTTGGCTATTTGCAAAATCGGGATGCTCCCTTATAATGCAGCGCCATGTATCAAATCTACTGTTGCCCAATTAAGAATTTGAATATAATGACTATACATGGATGAAAAGATTGAATCGGATAAAATTGATATCGAGTTGACCTTAAGTGACTCCTCAAAATCGCCTCTAACCCTTCACTCCTTCACCCTAGCCCTAACCAAACAAGACGACGAACTTATTGAATGTCGTCTCACCTTCCAAGTTAACCCCCAACTCTACCAGCGCATCGACACAGAAGCACTATTCAATCTCAAGCCAGAAGTGCGAAACCCCCTCTCGGCTGGAGAATTTCTACCCGAACCCGACATCCAAATCGAAACCATTTTAAAACCCGACTTACTGTCTCGCCTAGCAAGAAAGACCATAAACATCAATGAAGCTGCAACCTATATCCTGAATCTCAGCCAAGAACAACCCAATCACCCATTACTCTCTACTGAGAATTGGTTCGCGCTGTCCATCAAACAGCAACAGGAATCAGGCGAGATAGGCTACCGTACCCTCTGGGATTATATTAGTCCAGCCGCCCTTGCTCAAGCCACGACTTCAGGTTCAAGCGAAGAAATTGCAGAAGCAATTACCAACTTCTTCAAAGATTGGACGGAGGCGAATCTATCGGAAGTGACACAGCAAACCACTTCTGAGTTGCTTGAGGGCATAACCAATTTCTTCGATGAATTAGCTGATGTTAGTCTGGATGCCATAGAAAAGCAAGTACCCAGCACTATCGCCAAACCTGAACCATCCAGAATCCAGATTTTTGCGGAAATGGTCAATTTCTTCAAACAGGACGACTGGTCTTTTTACCAAATAAAAGGACAACCTGTATTACAAATGGGATTCCAGGGTAAAAATGGTCAATTTACTTGCTACGCTAGAGCGAGAGAAAACGAACAGCAATTCGTCTTTTACTCAATTTGCCCAGTTACAGTCCCCAAATCCAAGCGTCGAGCGTTAGGAGAATTCATCGCTAGAGCCAATTATGGCATGATTATCGGCAATTTTGAGTTAGACTTTGCTGAAGGAGAAGTTGCCTACAAAACCAGCATTGACGTTGAAGGGTCAACACTCACATTTCCTCAAATGAAGCGCTTAGTTGACACCAACGTGACAATGATGGATCAATATCTACCGGGAATCAAGGCTGTGATTCAGGGAGATGCATCACCAGAAGAGGCGATCGCACAAATAGAAAAGCGGTAATCCGCGATCGCTAATTCACTGATTATGACCTAACTTTTCACGGCAAGTCTAGAGACCTGATTAGGGGCGGGTTTAGTCACATCTGGGTGCAACCAAAAAGATAGTTGTGAAACCCGCCCCTACACACTTAAAACTAACGTTGCGCCACATAACGCGAAAAGTCAGATTATGACGGGTTTTGCCCAATTTCCCTTGTATCCCAGACATTTAAATAATGTAAAGAGCCATAATGCTAATTGTTATCAACCGAATGAAGAATGAACCACCAACTATCATCTAATACAACCAATCTCCCTCAGCATATCTAAATGCTTCTGTACAGGTGCAAGGGTATTCGCTGCAATCATCCCACTCGCTGCAACTGCGGGTAGTCCAATTCCAGGAAACGTGGAATCGCCACAGCAGTATAATCCGGGTAGAGGTGTACCCACTCCGGGAAAGAAACCCGCCCCCGCCTGAATCGCTGGTCCATAGGAACCCCGATACCGTCGCAAAAACCGTTCATGGGTTAACGGTGTACCCACTAAGGTTAAATCACACCGCGATCGCACGTCGGGTATAATTCTTTCCAAGGCTTGCCACATCACTTGCGATCGCACCTGCTTTTGCTGTAAATAGTCTTCACTACGGCGATCAAGTCCCTGCCAAAGTTTGTAAGGTTCATTCCCCGGCGTATAAACATGAATCGTATGCTTTCCCGGTGGCGCGAGGGAAGGGTCAAGAATCGAAGGAATTGAGATCAACACCACATTTTGCGGCGCCGTCACCCCTTTATCCCAATCGTTGACCACAATATGGTGACAGGCTAAATCTGAACGCAATCCTTGGGCGTCAATCCCCAGATGCAGATGCATGAAACTCTCACAAGTGGGTGTAGCTTGTCGAGACTGGCGAAATTCTCTAGGAACTGCATCATCAGGTATCAGTTTCAGCGTATCCCAAACCGAGGCATTGGACACCACTCCCTGACGCGCCCGGATTTCCTTACCCCCGCGTAATCGCACACCAACCGCCCGATTATTCTCCACTAAAACTTGCTCAATATGAGCATTTAGCCTCAGTTGACCCCCGTGTTTTTTCAGTCTCCGTACCAAGGCTTCCACGAGTGCGCCACTTCCCCCCACGGGATAATCTAAGACAACATCCGGTTGATACCAATCCGCAAACATAAACGCCATCTCTGCGGCGCTGGTTCCATTCGCCGGAAGTCCAGATAGGAGGAAACAGAGGAGATTTAACCAGTTGCGTAAGAAGGGGTCAAACACCACATCATCCATAATCTGGCTAAAGGGTCCCGTCAGTTTCATGACATTTAGCCCATGTTGCCACATTGATGGCGCAAATCGTCCCACCGTCAACGCTACCCCCAAATCCCAGCGTACCGCCGCCGGAGGAATTGCGATCGCAGCTTTTCCCAAAGGTTGCATTACCTGTTGTAATGAACGCCATTCCGCTACCGCCTGATTCCCGCGCAGCTTGGCGAGTACCTCAGCAAATTGTGACGCCCCCACCGAGGTGTCAAAATCCCCCTCTGGTAAACAGCATCCCCAGGTATCGTAAGTCAGACAGGGGAGTTCCTCACCAATCGCATCCAGAACTTGACGCAGGGGGTTCGGGGAAGGACTGTAGGATAAGCCAGAGTATAGCGAGGGACCCGAATCAAAGGTATAACCATTGCGGACAAAACTGTGTGCAGCCCCACCAGGAATCGAGTGGCTTTCACAAACTGTGACATCAACGCCATAGCGGGAAAGCATTGCGGCGCAGCTTAGACCGCCGATACCACTACCGATAACAATAATATCTGGACAACTCATTATATATTGCGATCGCGAACTAATTGAGGGACTCGATGCCGAAGAGCAAAAGCTTCTTTTGTCAATATAATCAGGTATCTACCCGCTGACAATCACGAGTCACCTAATCCCTAAGTAATTATACCCAAGCTTGAGGGGTATTTTTAAATTAAACTAGATTAGGAGGATATATATCCTTAAAAATTGGCAAATTTTTATCCTGTTTTATTTTCGGGATTGTCATGAAGCAAGAAATGATGTTTAGTAAATTCGATTTATTAAGCTTTATATCTTTTGGTCTTATTTGTTCAGTTACGTTTAGTCAAAGTCCAGCCTTAGCACTTCCCCTGGAGGAAATTGACGATATTATAGACAGCATAAATGATGGAATTGAGGAAATTAATCGCACTGGGGAAACGATAAATGAAATCACAGATTTTTTAGGGATTGATGGAGATGATGATGAAGAGGATGAAGAGGATGAAGATGATCAGTCCAACAAAAAAGAAAAATTATTCAGACTCTATGCAACATGGTATAAAGGCTTATCTCCATCCGAACAAAGACTTGTTTCCTGGCTGACTTTAGAATATGCCAAGAATCAAGACATGACTTTCACCATAATTACTTCCCGTGAAGGGTTTTCAGAAAAGCCGCTTCAAGAACAGGCTAAAATTGGGCACATTTACCATAAGTTTGATGCCATTTATAAGGCTGTCGAAGAAGATAAAAGTATTTTTTTCTCGTTTGCGTTTTGTGTAAATAGTGGTTCTGATAGTTGCCCAGTCAATGAATTATTATTGTGATGGCAACATCAAGTCATACCTACGGATATAATAGTTCTTTGCATTTGGCGTAATTTGGTCTGAATCAAGCCGCCGAGACTTGGCATTTCTGGCGCCAACTCTGCAAATCAGCTAAAGCGCGATCGCGATACGCCCCATACCGCTCTTTTTTCCCTTTAATCCGCACCCCTAACGGTGGTAAAATACCAAAATTGGGTGGCATGGGTTGAAAGTGTTTCGGTGAGGCGGAACTAATAAACTCAAATAATGCCCCCATCATCGTCGTTGGCGGTAACGTAATCGGTTCCAATCCCAACACCAACCGCGCTGCATTTGTCCCCGCTAACCAACCCCCAGCCGATGCGGCTGTATACCCTTCCGTTCCCATCAATTGACCCGCCGCTAACAGGGTTGGACGATTTTTAAACTGTAGTGTGGGATACAGCAATTCGGGCGAATTAATAAACGTATTCCGGTGCATCACGCCCATCCGCACAAACTCGGCATTTTCCAATCCTGGAATTAACCGAAAGACTCGCTTCTGTTCGCCCCAACGCAGGTTTGTCTGAAACCCAACCATGTTCCACAACTGACCCGCCTTATCTTCTTGGCGTAACTGTACCACCGCATAGGGGCGTTTACTCTGATTTTCTGGGGCGCGAAAATCTCCCTGACGGCTATCAAATAATCCCACAGGCTTCAGGGGACCATAGCGCATCGTATCTTCCCCCCGTCGCGCCATTTCTTCAATCGGTAAACAGCCTTCAAAGAACTTTGCCGTTTCTTGCTCAAAATCCTTTAACTCGGCTTTTTCCGCCTGACACAATTCCTGCCAAAACCGTAAATATTCCTCCCGATTCATGGGACAATTCAGATAAGCGGCTTCTCCCTTGTCATATCGGGACGCCATAAACGCAATCTCTTGATTAATCGACTCCCCGACGACAATCGGCGACGCGGCATCAAAGAAACTGAAATAGTCCATCCCGGTGAAGCGCTGCAAGTCTGTTGCTAAAGCTGGACTCGTCAGCGGACCTGTTGTCAGCACCACAACCCCATCTGGGGGAATTTGTGGCACTTCCCCCCGCCGTAACTCAATCAAGGGATGACTGGCAAGGGTTTCGGTCAAATCGTGGCTAAATACCCCCCGATCTACCGCCAACGCCCCCCCAGCCGGAACTGCATGGTTATCTGCCTTAGCGATAACAATAGAATCCAGACGGCGTAACTCTTCATGCAACAACCCCGCCGCGCGATCGCTAGATAGCGCCCCAAAGGAATTACTACAGACCAATTCTGCTAATTCTCCGGTATGATGGGCGGGACTCATCTGCACTGGGCGCATCTCATGGAGTACCACAGACACACCCGCTTGGGCAATCTGCCACGCGGCTTCCGTACCCGCTAATCCACCACCAATTACCTGAATTGTCTGTTGTTCCATGTCTTATTTAGTATCACACGTACTCCCAATTGACCCATGACTAATGACGACGAACCCCTCCTAAAATTTAAATTTGATGGAGTAAATTCTGCTCGACTCTAGCCGTCTAACACACTGGGGTCAATTAGAGTAATATCAAACGGGTCTTGAGATCCGCCTTGTTTGTCTTCGGACTTAAGTCTTTTATCTTCGGGCTTCAGTCGGTAGTATTTCGCACTCACGCCTGAACTACCGCTAAACATAACGTGATCGCTATCTTTAAGTTCGTAAGCACTAATTTTACGACCATTAACCAAGATACCATTGGTGCTAGGTTGACCTTGGAGATTGCCATCCATAATTTTGTAGCAGTAAGACCCGTCATCAAGTGCTATCCGTCGTAACGTCGCATGTTGGTTCGAGACAAACATGGAGAACAAGCGGATATCGCAATTCGGCGATCGACCAAGGGAATAGACTTCCGCGTCTAAGGGAACGATTCGGCGTCCTTCATCATCTTCCACCAGCAATAGATGGCTTTCTTTAGCATCTGAAGCTTCAGAAGGCTGATGTAAGTCCTTGGGGGTGCTGTTGTTGGCAGGTTTATGGAATCGGGAAGTTTCAGTTTGAGACATTTTTTTTATCCTTGGGTTGACCGAAGGCGGTAACAACGACAAGCGAATAACCCACAGTGGTTTAATTTAGTTTAACCATTGGGCGATCGCAACTCTTCGGGACAAGGGAGATAAGGGAGACAAGGGGACAACAAATATTTTAGCAGGTTAGGATTTGCAGCTACTCGGCATTAGGCGTCCCTGGAGAAGGCTCTAGCGAGTAGAAGAAATAAGATTTTGTTGTTTCTTTCATGCTACATCGAAAACTACAGGAGTGGTGACGCCTAAAAATTCAACCATTGAGACAGGGTTCCCGGAACGGGTAAGAGAATACTCACCAAAACAGTCAGCGCTAGCAATCCAGCCAAATCCCGCCAGTTATCCAATTCTGAAACATCGTTCAACGCGGGTTCATCGATAACGGGTAGCAAGATTAAAATAATCGCCCACAGGAGTAAATCGGGTTGTAGGAATGCCAAAACCAACATCAATAAGCGACTCAGTTGACCAATGGCTGCACCGGTTCTCTGTCCAAACATGGCGTGGATAATATGACCGCCATCCAGTTGACCGACGGGCATTAAATTAAACGCCGTGACGACTAACCCAATATACCCAGCCACAGCGACTGGATGCAGGTTGATTGCCATATCTGGCATGAATTCACTACCTAATGCCCATTTGCCGAGGACTGACAGCAATAGGGAAAAACGCGGATCTAAGGATTGGATATTTACCAATCCCGATTCTTCCGTCAACGGAACCGGACTAGAATGGGCTAACCCCCAGAACAGCAGGGGAAGGGCAACCAGTAACCCTGCCACGGGACCAGCAATGCCTACGTCAAATAAGGCTTTGCGATTAGGTACAGGCGATCGCATCTGGATAAATGCGCCAAAGGTACCTAAGAAAAAGGGTATAGGGATAAAGTAGGGCAGAGTCGTCCGCATTTTGTAATACATCGCGACGAGGTAATGACCGAGTTCGTGAACCCCTAAAATTGCCATCAGGGCTAAGGCATAGGGCAATCCTTTGAGTAATGCTTCTGGGTTGGATTGCACTTGTTCGGGCGAAAGTCCGGCAATCTGAGTGGCACCCACCACAGTTGTGGTAAATAAGGTAATCACAAAGAGAGCTAATGCTAGCCCCGGTCGGGTTAACTCGTCCTGCAACCGTTTCCCTCTAGACTGGGTGTAGGGGTTGGGAACCAGGGCAAAGAAGGGTTTCCCACTGAAGCTTTCCTGAAAAATCACAAAAAAGCGATCGCCAAATTCTGCCTCAACATTTTTCCGCACTGTTTTGTAAGCCGCATCCGGATTGGTACGGAGTTTACCCCGACATAAAACCGCTTGGGGACGATACTCCAGATTTTGGAGATAGTATACGCCCCAAGGAAAACAATTTCGCAGTTCCGTTTCTTCCTGCTTGGTTATTGGACGCAGCCCTAACTTTTCAGCCGCCTGGGAAACGGTTGATCCAGTCGCTGAGTTTTGAGAGGGTGTCGGCATCCGGTTCATCCTGGTAACCGAGTACCTGCCAATAAAGTAGGCAATGAAAACAAGTAAAATTAGGAGTAACCAGAGTTCCATGATGTACAGATACCCATTCGTAATAAAAGCAAAATTTTGACCCAGATGAGTCTGATTAGTCCAAGTGGCTAATGATTACAGACCAATCCGTATTGTGCAACCTGATTTGTATCAAACGGATCATCGTGTTTTTCGTTCCAGATCGTCGCCCAATCTACAAGCTACTGTGTTCAAATCCCCACGCCTAGTCCTTAATCACATTTTCGCATTTCCACCCAATCGTGACACCTTAGGAGGTACAGCTTATTTCATTGTAGAGAATGGGACTGGGGTGTTGATTGATTGTCCAGCTTGGAATGATGTCACTCACCAATTTTTGCGGGATCACGGCGGTGTCTCCTGTCTGTTCATTACCCATCGCGGCGGTATCGGCAAAGCCCAAGAGATTCAGGACGCCTTTGGCTGTAACCTGGTGATTCAAGAACAAGAAGCCTACCTGCTACCCAGCGCCCAAGTTACCCCCTTTCAGCGAGAGTTGACAATTTGCGATCGCTGTACTGCCTTATGGACACCGGGTCATTCTCCGGGTTCCGCTTGCCTTTACTACAACCAGGAAGGGGGCGTATTATTTTCTGGACGCCATTTGCTACCGAACCCAGAGGGAGAACCTGTACCGTTACGAGTGTCAAAAACATTTCACTGGCAACGGCAACTTCGCAGCCTCCAATTTCTCCTTGATCGCTTTACACCAGACACCTTGAGTTATATTTGTCCTGGCGCAAACACCGGGGCGCTGCGGGGGAAAGGCGCGATCGATCAGGCTTATAAACGGCTGTCTCAAATTGACCGAGTTTGATGGTGTAAAGGCGGGTTTCACTATTATCGTTTCTTCCCTCACCCCGATGTCACTAAACCCGCCCCGACTAATTTTTGACGGTTCAGATCAGATCTAATTTAATTTTTGCGTCCCCTGAATCCCCAGAAGGGCGGGTTTAGTTCAGTTATCGGTTTGTGCCAAAACGTTATGGGTAAAACCCGCCCCTACAACCTGACAGGTGTAGATTTTTTATTTTAGGGTGGGGACAAGACAAGGAGGACAAGGAAGGAAAGAAGACAAGGAAGAAAAACCGTACAGAATTAGGTTCGGTCAAACTAACTGTAAAAAGCTGAAACGCTCTATTTTTCGTTAAAACTCCCTTATCTCCCCCATCTCCCTCATCTTCCCCATCTCCCTCATCTCCCCCATCTCCCCCATCTCCCTCATCTCCCCCATCTCCCCCATCTCCCCCATCTCCCCCATCTCCCCCATCTCTGACTTATGCGGCTTTAGCGGCTAAGACAGAATCCCCCGTCAATAACTCCACGGCGGCTTGATATTGGCGATCTGAGGCTGTACCCGCACGAGTCACAGGAATCGGATCAAGAGACACCTCCCAATCCGGCGTAATTCCTAACTTGTTGATATCTCGATGATTGGGCGTCTCGTATTTGGCAACGGTTACGGCTAAACCTGATCCGTCAGATAAGTCAAATAAGGACTGAATTAATCCTTTCCCAAAGGTTCGTTCCCCGACAAGTTCTGCTCTACCATTGTCTTGAAGTGCGCCCGCTAAAATTTCACTGGCGCTGGCACTTCCCTGGTTGACTAATACGACTAACGGTGCTTCTGTAACTGCCTGTCCAAAAGCATCAAAACTGCCCATCATGCCATTGCGATTAACGGTATAGACAATAGTGCCACGATCCAGCCAGAGACGAGCAATTTCTAAACCCGCCTGCAATAAACCGCCGGGATTATTCCGCAGATCGAGAATGTAAGCATTTGCCCCTTCTTTCTCTAATCGGTTAATGGCAGCTTCGACTTCCGTGGGCGCATTGGCACTAAATTGGGTTAAGCGAATGTAGCCAATGGGGATGTTGTTGGATTCAGAATCGAGTGCGGCATAAACTGGATTGAGGGCAATGCGATCGCGCACCAGTTCAATCACCCTAGGTTGCTCGTCCTTACTCTGAATCGAGAGGGTTACACTTGTGCCAACGGGTCCTCGCATCCGGGCGGCGGCTTCATCAAGGGTTAAGGCGGCTGTGGTTTCGCCATCAATTGCCACAATGCGATCGCGCGGTTGAATTCCGGCTTCCTCGGCGGGAGATCCAGCGATGGGCGCGACAACAGCTAATTGCCCGGTTTCATCATCCAGGGCAATTTGTAACCCCACACCAGACAGTTCACCGGATGTATTCACCTTGAGACTGCGATATTGACTCGGTTTAAGCAATCGCGTGTAGGGATCATCCAGAGTGGCTAACATGCCCTCAATCGCCTTATACGTGGCATCACGATCCTCTAAATCCTTCTTCAGAGTTTTCTGGCGCACCAGCCACCAGTTTTGCTCGTTAAAGGAGTCATCCACATACGCTTGCGAGACAATCCGCCACGCTTCGGAAAATAGTTGTTCTTCTTGAGTCGATGCTAAAGCTGAGGGAGTCCACCCCACCCATAACAGGACAATTTGGCAAAGGATTATCAGTCCAACCCAGAATGATCGTTTTGGCATAACTCAACAAAAATTAACGCTAGGCTTTGATGCTCTCATTTATCTAGTTTGGCAAAGTCTGGAAAAATAAGTGTGCCAACTGCACAGTTTCCCCCTCCTGTTGGCGCAGATGGGGTGATGGGGAGCAGGGGGAGCTGGGGGAGCTAGGGGAGATGTAGGGGCGGGTTTTACCGTTAACGTTTGGTTTTCACCCTGATATCCCTAAACCCGCCCGACAGAGTGCAAGTAGTTTTCAACAAATGACAAAGGACGAATGACGAATGACAAAGGACTACTCTTGTCAAGTTATGTTACATTTCTCATAGAGCAATTTCAAATCGGGTCAGTGTTCCCGATACAAAGATTCCGCCCCAGCGGTATTAAACGCTAGTCCCAGAGCTATCTCATTTCCTGGTAGACTTATACCCTATCCAGGATTAGCTCACACGCAAACAGCAATATCCTTCTAAAAATTCTGGCTTCATGTTTTCTAAGCAGGTAACTGAATCAAAAGCTTTTAACTGGTTTCAGGAGCGTCTAGAAATTCAGGCATTAGCTGAAGACGTAACATCAAAGTACGTTCCTCCCCACGTTAATATCTTCTACTGTCTCGGTGGAATTACTCTGGTTTGCTTTATTATCCAGTTCGCTACTGGATTTGCCATGACCTTTTACTACAGACCAACGGTCACTGATGCATTTGCGTCTGTACAGTACATCATGACGGATGTCAACTTCGGTTGGCTGATCCGTTCCGTCCATCGCTGGTCTGCCAGTATGATGGTGCTAATGATGATTTTGCACGTCTTCCGGGTTTATCTGACAGGCGGATTCAAAAAGCCACGGGAATTAACCTGGGTAACAGGCGTAATCTTGGCAGTCATTACCGTTTCCTTTGGCGTGACAGGGTACTCCCTACCTTGGGATCAAGTGGGCTACTGGGCGGTCAAAATCGTCTCCGGTGTTCCTGACGCGATTCCTGTAGTTGGTTCCTTAATCGTTGAACTCATTCGTGGCGGTCAAAGTGTGGGTCAAGCTACCTTGACTCGCTTCTACAGCCTGCACACCTTTGTTCTTCCTTGGCTCATTGCCGTCTTCATGCTGCTGCACTTTATCATGATTCGCAAGCAGGGTATCTCTGGTCCCCTCTAAACGGCGATTCCTGACAAAGACGTGCTACTCTTTGTTGATTAAGGACATTTAAAATCATGTCAATTCTGAAAAAGCCGGATCTCAGCGATCCCAAATTACGCGAAAAATTGGCTCAAGGCATGGGTCACAACTACTACGGTGAACCTGCTTGGCCCAATGACCTGCTTTACACCTTCCCAATCGTGATTATGGGGACAATCGCGCTATGCGTTGCTCTAGCTGTCCTCGATCCAGCTATGGTTGGCGAACCTGCTGATCCGTTTGCCACTCCCCTAGAAATCCTACCGGAATGGTATCTCTATCCTTCATTCCAAATTCTGCGCGTTGTTCCCAATAAACTCTT
Organism: Coleofasciculus sp. E2-BRE-01; assembly: GCF_040221695.1. Lineage (NCBI taxonomy): Bacteria > Bacillati > Cyanobacteriota > Cyanophyceae > Coleofasciculales > Coleofasciculaceae > Coleofasciculus > Coleofasciculus sp. E2-BRE-01. The sequence goes on from NZ_JAVKEA010000190.1 coordinate 28,909, forward strand.
GGGGATTGCGTTGACGGGAGCGATTCCACTGGGTCTAATCCTGGTTCCCTTTATCGAAAACGTCAACAAGTTCCAAAACCCCTTCCGCCGCCCAGTGGCAACCACTGTCTTTATGATTGGTACCCTGGTTACGCTGTGGATGGGTATTGGCGCGACGTTCCCCATTGACAAATCGTTTACTTTGGGTCTGTTCTAAACGTTCAAATTCTTTGAACTTAACACCTGTCGCTGTCTTAGTTATCTTTCAATCTAAGGCAATGGCAGGTGTTATATTATCAGGGAACAGGGAACACCTCGACTTCGCTCGGTGTGTCACAGGGAACAGCCAAATATAGCACTACGCACTCTAGTTAGGACATAAAAGAAAAATTCAAATCGCTTTGACCCTGAGCGACTTGTACCGAGCGTGTTACCGAGCGAAGCCGAGGTAAGTCGAGGTAAGTCGAAGGGTCAATCCCTTGATGAGTAAGCGTTTTTCTTCACTATTGCCTATTGCCTATTGCCCATTGCCTGGCGCGTAGCGCTATAGAACTTATTCGAGTAGTATTGGGGTTAGGAAGAATTTAAACATACAGCATTAGTAGGTCGGGGGAAAAGAAAAAATTGAGGAGTCTGAATAATACCCCAACTCATCATTTATTTGTTTTTCTAGAGATTTTTACCATTGAAGGCGGTATTCAATCTTACGTTAAAAATATATTACAAGCGTATATATCCATTCAGGCTCAATCTGAAGCCAAGATCGGGGCTGAGGTATTTTTACTCCGGGATAGCCCAGATTGCGACAATCCGTTTGATGTCCCCTGTCTACAATTCCATTACCTAAAAACTAAACCCCCAATGCTAGGGCGTCTCAGGCTAGCCGCAGCGCTGGGGCTTTGTTTGTGGCAAAAACGCCCCAAGCATGTATTCTGTGGTCATATTAACTTAGCCCCTCTGATTCAGTTTCTTTGTCAGCCATTGGGTATTCCTTACACCGTTTTGACTTATGGTAAGGAAGTTTGGCAGCCATTACCTGATTCCCAACGTCGGGCGCTGGCTGGTGCGGCTCAAATCTGGACAATTAGTCGCTACAGTCGCGATCGCGCTTGTGCGGCGAATGGGTTAGATCGCGATCAGGTAAAGATTTTACCTTGTATGGTGGATGGTGATGCCTTTACTCCGGGTGACAAGTCTCCAGCGTTAATTCAGCGATATGATTTGGCAGGGGCTAAAGTATTAATGACTGTAGCACGTCTGTGGTCAGGGGATATTTATAAGGGAGTGGATGTGACGATTCGCGCCCTCCCCAAAATCGCGACGGTTTTCCCAGATGTAAACTATTTAGTCATTGGGCGCGGTGATGATCAGCCTAGATTAGCACAATTGACTCACGATCTTGGTGTTCGCGATCGCGTCGTTTTTGCTGGGTTCGTTCCCACCAGTGACTTAGTGGAACATTACCGCGTAGCGGATGCTTATATCATGCCCTCTCAAGAAGGCTTTGGTATTGTTTATTTAGAAGCCATGGCTTGCGGTAAACCTGTATTAGCTGGGGACGCCGATGGATCGGCTGATCCTTTACAGGATGGGCGTTTAGGCTGGCGAGTACCGCACCGTGATCCGGACGCTGTAGCAGCAGCCTGTATTGAAATCCTTAAAGGAGAGGATCAGCGCTGTGATGGGGAGTGGTTGCGAGAACAATGTCTGGCTAAATTTAGCCGAGATGCTTTTCAGGAACAGTTTAAACAACTTTTGTACAACTTATAGCGCTTTTCAAGTAAGTGAGGTACACATCGAAGCAAGATCCCCGACTTCTTGGAGAAGTCGGGGATCTTGCTTCGATGTGTCTACTGCTATACTTACTGTCTCTATCTCCTTAAAACTGTTTTAACTCTTCCTTAAACAAAACATCGAGAAAAATTGCAGAACCTGTAAGGTAGGCAATTAAAATCAAGAATGCCAGCATAACCATCACCTCCACTATTTCATACGTCCACTTGGCTAGAGGTTATGCACATTATTTGCAATTTTTTACAATCTGGGTCAACGCTTGGTTGGGCGATCGCAAGTCTGTGTGCCAATCGCCACCACCCTGCGCTGAACCTGGCAATGTTTCGCACCTGACCCCTGAATACCCCTAGTCACGGACTACCGCTCTGTTTACATTTTGTCACTTTTGCGATCGCATAGGCAATAGAAATACCCAAAATAAACCCTTCATTTTACCGTAAATCTGATCAAATAGGAAATTCAAATTCATTACTTATAATTTATAACCATCCCTCATCGCCTTTTGATAGGCTTGAACTTGCCAATCAATTCCCGTAATCGCCGTTCCCACCACCACAGCATCAGCGCCTAACTTTAGGGCTTGTTGTGCCATCTGGGGCGATGCAATCCCGCCTTCACAGATGGTTGGCACGTCTAACTGTTCGACGATTTGGGACAAAAGTTCAAACCCCGGTGGCTGGAGATGTTGGGTTGAGGCGGTGTAACCATACAGGGTAGTTCCCACAACATCAGCCCCAGCGTTCACGGCGGCGATAGCATTTTCAATCGTATCGATATCCGCCATTACAGGCTTACCCAATTCCGCGTGAATTCGGGGAATTAATTCAGAGAGGGTTTCCCCACCAGGGCGTTGTCGTAACGTAGCATCAACAGCAATAATATCAGCTCCGGCTAACGCGATCGCCTGGGCATGATTAAACTGAGGGGTAATGTAAACCTCAGATCCGGGTATTTGCTGTTTCCACAACCCAATAATCGGCGTTGTCGGACATTGCTGCCGCACCGCTTGAACATGGGCTGGGGTCTCAATTCGCACCCCAACCGCGCCCTGATTCACAGAGGCTTGCGCCATCGCCGCAATCACCAATGGATCATGGAGAGGCGAGTCAACGGGGGCTTGACAAGAGACGATCAAACCGTGACGTAAGGCTAAAATTAAGTTCTGAGAATTGGCTGTCATTACTCAATCCGGGTTAACTACCCCCGTTTGGGTTGGGATAAGGCAGAAGGTTCCAAGGCAGAAGGGGAATCATCACATAAAGACGCTTCTGGAATCATGAAAAGGAACATGGCTCCCCTCTCCCCGGGGTGGGAGAGCTCACAAGGGTAGGTTTTTTAAGATTGGGGTTGAGGTAAGACAAGGAAGACAAGTAGACCAGTAGACAAGGAAGAGTGAGAACGAAAAATAGGGCGTTTCGGCTTTTAGAAGTTAGTTTGACCGAACCGAATTCTGTACGGTTTTTCCCCCTTGTCTTCTTTCCATCCTTGTCCTCCTTGTCTTGTCCCCACCCTAAAATAAAAAACCTACACCTGTCAGCTGGGGGTGAGGGGGTTGGGGCTTAAGTTGACAAGCATGAAGCCTTGCGCCCTCATCCCTGTACCTCATCTGATGAGAAACGCGATATCTCGCTTGCATCCTATTTTTTAATTAGAATAGCGGACTTTTGTTTGCGCCGTAACTGGGCAACGACACCGACGCAAAACTGTAGGAGCGCAAAGACTTGCGCCCAATTTAATGGTAAAATCTCTACCACCATGTTAGCTGTGCCACGCCAGTAGATGGACATAAACTTCAAGGTGGAGAAAGCCCTATTTGGTATAGTTAATCCCATCCTACACCACGCGATTGGTTCTAATACATTCTCGATACCAATCAAAGCTGGCTTTAGGAATCCGGTTCTGAGTGGGATAATCAATATAAATCAATCCAAATCGACGGTCATAGCCATAAGACCATTCAAAGTTATCCATTAAACTCCAGAGAAAATATCCGTTGAGGGGATATCCTTCAGCAATAGCGCGATGAGCCGATCGCAAGTGCTGGCGCAGGTAAAAAATGCGATCAATATCGATAACTTCCCCCTGGCTATTTAATTCATCCGCAACAGCACAACCGTTTTCAGTAATCACAATGGGTAAATCAGGACGCCCCACAGTTTCACTAATATGACGAATGCCCCAATAAATACAATCTGGCAAAATATGCAACCATGGCATATTCAGTTTCGGATAATGTTCGGGAAAGTCGATAACCTCATATCCGCATTCATTATCAACAGCGCGAACATAATCACCGAAGTAAACATTAAATCCCAGAAAATCTAAGGGTTGATGAATGGTTTCTAAGTCTTTATCCTGAATATCGGGCGCATTTTCGCCTAATTTTTCCAACAATGCCGGACTATACTGTCCTGTTAAAGCAGGAAAAACAATCCCGCCATTTTTTCCAACAGTATGAAAGGCTTTTTTAGCCGCCTCTATATGATCAGGAGATTCATTAATCGGTACGGTTACGGCAAAATTATCCACTAAACTCACTGAACAGGGAACAGGTGATGCGGCGCGAATGGCTTGACACCCTAAACCGTGGGCTAAAAGGGCATGATGAGAGGTTTGCCACACCTGCTTGAGTGAACTCACCCGCGTTCCTGGTGCATGAGGTGGATCAGAATTAACGCTATAACCCCAGTGAGTAAAGCAGGGTATTTCATTCAGCGTCATCCAATGGGTAATGCGATCGCCTAATCGACTGACCACGGTGGTAACATAGTCAGCATAATCGATTGCCATTTGCCGACTTTGCCAGGAACCGTAAGCCTCGTCTAACGCCTGGGGGGAATCCCAGTGAAATAAGGTAGCGTGGGGCGTAATTCCCTTATCCTGCAAGCAATCCACCAAACGCTTATAAAAATCAACCCCTTGTTCATTCACCGTACCACGACCATCGGGAATAATTCGTGACCAGGCGATACTAAACCGATAGTGTTGAATACCCAGTTGTGCTATTAAGTCTATATCGTGTTCGTAGCGATGATAATGATCACAAGCCACAGCACCCGTATCACCGTTAAGGGTACGTCCAGGGGTAGCGCTAAATGTATCCCAGACACTGGGTTTGCGCCCACTTTCGTTTACTGCACCTTCGATTTGATAGGAAGCCGTGGCGCTTCCCCACCAGAACTTCTCTGGAAATTGGTAACTGGTCATAATGAATTTAAATGTTGACCCCATGCCTATGATTGCAGATAAACTAGTGCAAGAAGGCAGAAATAACTGAACAGCTAATATCTCCCCCCGCTTCCCCTGCTCCCTCTGCTCCCCCTGCTTCATCGTATCTACGAAGCTGCTCAAGTATTTTTATGCCCGCTGCACTAGCTGACTCTCCCGCACCAAAAAATATTTCGCTCAACTCCTTGACAAAGAAACCGATTTAGCGATACATCTATTGAAAATAATTATCAACTTGTTCTCCCACAGTATCCTGGAAAGCTGGCTGAGCTTTTTAAATTAAAGTTGCAAGAGAGGCTATGCCCATTATTCCCTATTCCCTAATCTAATCTCAACCGTTAACTTTAATGAAAGTCCACCCACTTAACAGACTTGGGTGCGGTAAAAGTGGTTCTGAGGACTGTACTAGCTATGTTCAAGAAGCTCTGGGTTCAAAGGTATTCTCGTGACTTGGTTTACGCTTATCAAAAGGTTTTTTTATTTTGCATAATAGTAGTTTTGATTGTAGCGTGCAATTATTCCTCTATCCCTAAAACGTCATCCTCAACCAATTGCCGTATGGTTGAGCATGTGGCTGGAAAAACCTGTGTTCCACTCAACCCTCAACGTCTCGTTGTACTGGGTGTTCCCACCATGGCAAATGCTCTTGCCCTTGAGGTTAAGCCAGTTGGAACAACTCTCTATTTTGACAACATACCTCCTTATTTAGAAGGGAAATTAGATGGGATTAAAACGGTTGGAACCAACCAACAACCTAACTTAGAAAAGATTTTGACCCTAACGCCTGATTTAATTATTACCCTGAATGATTGGGGAGCTTCCTACAATCAACTTTCTCAAATTGCGCCAACAGTAGTTGATGACTGGCAGGGATATCCCTCATGGAAAGAGCATTTTAACTTTGTCGCTGAGGTTTTAGGTCAAACTGAAGCAGCTAAGCAAATCTGGGCGAATTACGAACAGCGAATTCAGAAACTTAGGGCAGCATTGGGTGATCAGTATCGAGAGATTGAAGTGTCCTATATGTATCTTTGCTGTGGTGGTATTTCTATTGATTTAAAAAACTCCTTTAGTGGCATGATCCTTGATGAAGTTGGTTTAAGCCGCCCACCAACCCAGGATTTAGAGAATGATTCTGGACTCGTTATTCTCTCTGAGGAACTCCTAACTGATATAGACGGGGATGTCATTTTTATCTCTGTAGATGAAGATAATGACTCTGAAAATATGCTTAAACAACTTAAACAAAAGCCACTGTGGAATAAGCTCAAAGCTGTTCAGCAGGGACGGGTATATACAGTCAATTTACAAACTTGGAGAGGTGGAAATCCGCTCGCGGCTTATGCAGTGATTGATGATTTATTCAAGTATTTGGTAGCAAATCAGGACTCATGAAGCTGCAGTCAAAGGGGAACTTCCGCTTAAATATTCCGAACATCTGGGATAATACAATTCCCCTTTAAGCTGAGCAAATACCCTCCCTATCGCAGTTCCCCTATACTATCCTTCACGGCTTGAATGATGTAATCGATATCCTCATCAGTATGAGCAGTGGATAAATAACCACTGGCTCCGAGGAGGTGAACTCCTCGGCTGAGTAGTTGATAGCGTAATAAACCCATACTCCCTGACGCCGCAGAATTCTCCGCAGAGGAGGGATTTTCTATAGAAGCTGATCCGAATAGTGAGCCAAAATTTGCCAACCGCAGGGGGACTTGATTAGCTTCAAAGAAAGTATTCAACGTTTCAACCAATTGCGACGTGCGTTGATTCAACTGTTCCTGGAGAGCAGAACCTTGAGTCTTGAGATGCTTTAGAACTGCTCGTGCCGCCGCCATGGCTAAGGGATGCTTACAGAATGTACCTGCAAAAAATGTCTTTGTGGCTTGGGGGTAGGAAGAATCCCCATAATTCCACATCCCACCATCAATCGCATCCATATAGACGGCTTTGCCAGCAATGATACCAATAGGCATTCCACCACCGACAATTTTTCCATAGGTGGCGATATCGGCTTCAACGCCAAAATAAGCCTGTGCGCCCCCCGGATGAATGCGAAATCCGGTTACCATTTCATCGAAAATTAAAGTTATCCCTAAGTCGTGGGTTAATTGGCGCAGTTGCTGGAGGAATGTTTTTGGCTGTAAAGCAGGTCTACTGGTTTGCACAGGAACCACGAGAACCGCTGCTAATTCTTGTTCATACTCTTTGATACTCTCGAATGATTGAGGATTCCCATAATCCAAAATCAAAACATCGTTAACAGTATTAGGAGGTACGCCGGGAGCAAGAGGTACGACACGCAAATTGCCATCTACCCTTTGGGCTTTAACCAGTGTTCCATCAAAATGACCATGATAGGAGCCTGAGAATAAGGCAATTTTAGTACGACCTGTTGCCGCTCGTGCCAGACGAATCGCCGTCATCACAGCTTCAGTGCCTGTATTACTAAATGCTACCCGTTCCATCCCCGTCAGTTGACAAATTAACTCAGCTACCTCCCCGACTAGCTCTGATTGTGGCCCAATTTGTATGCCTTTATCCAATTGTTCGAGGAGTGCTTCTTTAATAAAGGGCGGATTATGACCAAAGAGATTAATTCCCAGCCCCATCATCACATCAATATATTCGTTATCATCAACATCCCAGATTCGGGAACCTAAAGAGCGTTTTCCCACAATAGGATAATATAGTTCTTTAAAAACGGGATTGAATTCTCCTAAGTTTTTGTTGTCAGCGAGAACTGGACGATAGTTTTCTGCAAGCTGTTTTGACGTTTTCGTCCGTTGGGTATAGCGGGCAATAAATTCTTCTAGAGCCTTCTGTTGATGGAGCGTTTTCTCTGAGGTAGATACAGTAGCGCTAGTTTCTGTTTGGGTTGCCATAAAATTCTTATCTCCTTTTCTAATTCCTAGTATCAACAAAGCAAAGAGTAGTGATGTGGCACACCTAATTTAATAGATGAGAAGTGTAGGGGCGTACCGACGTGCGCCCGATTTAACTATGCAAGCCTGATCACTCAAGCCGCTTACGACAAACAAAATAGGTACTACCCGCTCTTGCAGGTATTGCTAAATCACGCTCAGCATCATAAATACTCACATCGGTAAAGCCTGCTTTTGACAAAGCGGACTGAACGTCTGAAGTAGAATAACACTTTTCAAGGATAGTAGTATCTGAACGCTGCCACGTTTCATCAACCCATTGAAAAACCGTTAAATTGATCCGACCGACTTTTTCTTCGGGACAATAGCTATTTCGAGCCGCCCAAGCATAGTCATCTTTAACATTACCCGACATCTGACCATTCCATTTGGACTGATACTCTTCTTCTAAATAGATGTAGAAGACGAACAAACCATTGTCTAATAATGCCTCATACACGTTATGAAATATTTTTTTCAACTCCTCAAGCTTCATGATATGGTTTAAGACACCAATTGAAATAACTCCATGAAACGTTGGTGGATATTCAAATGAGCAGGCATCACCCAGTATAAATTGTCCACTGGGGGCATTCTGGCGAGCATAATTCAACATTCCTTTAGAGCCATCGATTCCAGTGACTTTATATCCTTCTTCAAGGAGTTGTTGTGCCAATTGTCCAGCACCGCAACCGAGGTCAAGAATGTGCGCTCCTTCTGGTAGATGGGGGAGCAGCAATTTTTCTATGGGTGATAGCGTCTCCTTTAGGATTGCCATCGCCCAGTCTTCGTTGTAAATTCGCGCCAGAGGGTCATAGCTAGAATAATGAGTCGTTGCTTCAGACATAAAATATTTCTCCTGAGTATCGTTTTTACGTTTTCCTGAAAAAAGGAATAAAACTGTAGACTTTAGGCTTTCTATGATTCCTTATTCGCCATTTTCTCATTAAGGAGGTAAGCCAAGTAAGTATTAAGTAACTGATGATCCACAGGTGGACAAGTGATAGAAGTGCCTGCAAGTCCAGCGAGCGTATTCTGACCATCAAACTGTAGAACTCCCGAGTTTGACGTTTCCGCTTCAGCATCTCTTGCGGGGAAAAATGGCACTAAGGCATACAAGGGATGTTCTGAAGAACCTTGAGTGGTATTGAGTAATTTGGTGCGCCACTGGTCATAAGAAAGCTGCTCCAGAGGATAGCCGAGTGAGCGAATTTGGTCAATGAGCTGACTAGAGTGGAGAATCTGGGGATTCACTAAATGAAACGCCTTTCCTATAGATTCTTTCTGCCTTGATAAATGGACAATCGCCCGACTGACATAATCCACAGGAACAATATTTTCCCGAATATCCTCATCAGGTACACTGCCGAATTGGATACAGCCAATGATCAGTTTATACAAAAAGTCATGGGGATTAAAGATACCCGTTTGGCTATGTCCGGATATCCGGGAGGGTCTATAAAAACAGACAGGAAGCCCTCGTTCCCTAGCCGTTTCTATTAATTTCTCGGCAACCCATTTACTCTGAGAATAACCACCCGTAGGTACATTGTTCTCATCTAGGCTATCCTGCTCACGAATAATTTTAACACCCGAATCGCCGACGGCTGAAAAAACACTGGACGCGGAGATGAAATGTACTGGTTTGGCTTTAGTTTTACAGGCTAACCTGAGAACTTCCTGAGTTCCTAACACATTAGTCGCCTTGAGGACAGAATAGGGATAAACGTGATGTACCCAGGCACCATTGTGATAAATAACATCAATTTGACGTGCCATTCTTTGAAATTGCTCCTCCGAAAGCCCCAAAAGCGGCTCTGATAAATTACCCACAACTGGGATAATTCGGGAGCGGAGTGATTCATTCCAGAGGAGATAACCTTCAAGACTACGTTGAAGTTTTTTCTGCTCGTCTTCAAGGGTTTGGCAACGCACTAAGCAATAAATAGTAGCTTGGGTTTGTTGGAGGAGTTCATGGAGTAAAAAGGCTCCCAAAAATCCGGTTGCTCCGGTTAATAAAATATGAACTGGCTCAGTTACAAGCTCACCGAATGTTTCTGGGTAGATGCTAGAATCTAGAATGGCTTCAGCGTTCAGATCAATAACCGTTTTGGAACTAAGTCTCGTACTAGATTCTGTGAAGTAAACCTTCTCGATATTCTCCGCTAAACCTGCCACCGTTGGTACTTCTAACAACTGGCGTAAGGATACATCCGCCTGAAATGTATCTCGTACCTTGGCAAGAAGCTGAGTGGTGAGTAACGAATGTCCTCCCAACTCAAAGAAGTTGTCGTGGATACCCACTCGTTCAATTTTTAACAGTTCAGCCCAAATTTTAACGAGTTTCTCTTCAACAGGAGTGCGGGGAGCAACAAAGACTCCAGTAATTTCTGGTCGTACTTGATCTGGAGCAGGTAATCCGCGTCGATTTACCTTACCATTGGGGGTTAAAGGTAACTCCTTAAGCCACACAAAAGCCGATGGTATCATGTACTCTGGCAGCACTTTTTTGAGAAAGTTACGCAGTTGAGAAATAGTAGGAATGGATTCTCGATTCGGCACGATATAGACAATCAACCGCTTATCCCCCGGTACATCGTCTCGTGCCAGAACCACGCTTTCCCGCACCCCTGGATGCTGGCTTAATGCTGTCTCAATCTCACCTAATTCTACTCGGAAACCGCGAATCTTTACTTGGTTATCAATCCGCCCGATAAACTCAATGTTTCCATCGGGGAGGTAACGAGCTAAATCTCCAGTCTTGTACAAACGCGCCCCGGATGTGTGACTAAAGGGGTTGGGAATAAACCGTTGCTCTGTCATTTCCGGTTGATTGAGATAACCTCTAGCTAAACCATCACCACTGATATAAAGTTCGCCAACTACGCCAATGGGAACCGGATGCAAATGAGCATCAAGCAGATAAATTTGTGTGTTGGCAATGGGACGCCCGATGGGAACTTGGGTTCGCCTCTCCGGAGATTGGCAATGGTAGACACTAGTCCAAACGGTTCCTTCTGTTGGTCCATACTCGTTAAACAAAGAGGCTTCTAATTTTAAATCCAGGTGACGTTGTACCAACTCTTTTGGACAAGATTCTCCAGCAACAATAATCGTGCGAAGTGAGGTTAACTGTTCGGGTTTGGCTTGTTCTAAAACTAAGGAATACAATGAGGGAAGGCTTAATAAATGGGAGATATGCTGTTTGGCAATTAACTCAATGAGCTGCGGTACATCCCGTTGTAACCCCTCTGGCGGTAGGTAAAGCATTCCACCTTGGCAGAGTGTCCAAAAGATACCTGCAATAGAACTATCGAAGGCAAAAGAAGACAGTAATAAGAAGCGGGTGACGGGTTCTTGATAGTAAGTAAGACGAGCGCTAGTGGAGTGAACAAGATTTCGATGGGTAATTTGTACTCCCTTGGGTTTGCCTGTTGAACCTGATGTATAGATAATATAGGCTAAATTTTCGCCTGTCATTTCCGGGGGAAAACAATCCTGTTTGGATAAGGTTTGATCCCCCCTAGCCCCCCTTAATAAGGGGGGAATAGAAATAGACTTACTCTCTTGAGTAATAGCTTCCCAGTCATTGTCTAAGCAAATAATATGGGTGTTATGTTGGGGGAAATGGTCAATGAGTCGCTGCTGAGTCAATACCACTGAGGTTTGAGTATCCTCTAAAATGAAGGATAAACGCTCTTGAGGATAGGTTGGATCTAGGGGGACATACGCTCCGCCAGCTTTGAGAATACCGAGAATACCAATCACCATTTCCAGTGAGCGCTCCACGCAAATCCCCACGAGTACATCTGGTTTTACTCCCAGTTGTTGCAAGTAGTGAGCGAGTTGATTGGCTTTTTGATTCAGTTGAGCATAGGTAAGTTGCTGGTCTTCAAAGGCAACAGCGATACTATTAGGGGTACGCTCTGCTTGTTCCTCGATTAAGTGGTGGATACATTTGTCTTGAGGATAATCTGCCTGAGTTTGGTTGAATTCAACGAGAAGTTGATTTCGGGCGCGATCGCTTAAAATATTCAACTCACTGATCGTTGCTTCTGGATGGTTCGTAGCACTGTCTACCAACTGGTGAAATTGTTCAGCTAACCGTTGAATATCCTCTGCACACAGATGGTTGGCATCATAATGAAATTCTGTAATCAGAGCATCATCCCGCTGCCGACAAGAGAGCTTAATTCTGAAGCGATCAATGCAGGTGTATAATTCATCAATTGAAAAATTTACGTCATCGTCAACATAGGCGATAAATTTGTCCTCAAACTCAAAACAAAGTGGACAAAACGATACCTCTACACCTGGCTCATCCGACTCAGTAACATAGTCCCAAGAAAAACAATCCTGCCATTTTTTAATCTGGGCTACGGACTCATCCACCTGCTGTAAAACTTGACTGAATCGCAAATCTTCTGCTAAACAACAACGCACGGGTAAATACTTAGCAAATAACCCTAACGCCCCTTTGAGTTCCTGATAATTTCGACCATCACAGCCAGTACCAATAATAATCTCAGATTGTCCAGTCAGCCGCCAGAGTAACGTTTGCCAACAGGTTAGCAGCACAGTAGCTATTGACGTCTGATACTTCTGGGCTAGGGCTTCCAGCTTCGCTAACGAATTGGGCGCGATCGCTAAACTGATAAATTCCGGTTCAAATGGCGCTGTTTCTAAACTAGGGCTGTCGTAAGGAAGCTTTAACGCCCAACGAGCCGAAAAATCTTGACCGCGCCAATACTCTCGTCCAATTTCCGTCTCCTCAGCGTTCAGTAATTCATTCTGCCATTCAGAAAAATCGGCATATTGCAGCGGTTCATCAGATCGGACATCTCCACGCAAAATTGCTGAATAAGACTGACCAATTTCCCTGACTAAATCATGAAGAGTTACAGCATCTGCACAGAGAGCTGGTAATTGAAGACGTAATAGATACTTATCTCCGGAAAGACTTACCAAACAGGCATGAAAAAGCGGACTCTGCTCAAGGTTACCAGAGGGTAAATCAAAAGAAACATTCTTCTTATCTTCGGCATTATCCGCCAAAAATTCTAAGCTCACCTTGCTATCAGTAATAACCTGAACCGGAAGCGTCATTCCCGGAATACAAGGAAAATAAGTACGAAATATTTCATGGCGATTAACGACATCTTGTAAAGCCGCTTCCAAGTGACTTATATCAATACGTCCTTCAATCCGGATAGCACAAAAAGCCTGATAAATTGAACCTTTATCAACCCGTTGCAGCAACCCTAAATGTTCTTGCTGCGGAGAAAGTTGAAACCCCTCAATCATTTCCTGAGACATAATACCTCTCTTAACCTCTGCGAAACCTTTGCGTATCTCTGCGTTTCCATCTATTGACCCTAATGCCAACTTAAAACAGACTAAGGACTATAAGGTTCAGCCATACCCACCATAATTTTCCGAGGAGGAACAAAAGGCTGACGACCATGTACCGCCAACATATTATCCAACATCAATATATCTCCCTTTTGCCAGGAAAACGTGATCATTTCTTGTTGATACGCTTCCCGCAAATGTTCTAACACAGAAGGCTCAATAGGAGAACCATCCCCATAATACGTATTCGTATGCAAATCTTCTTCTTTAAACATTGCCAACAACGAATCCCGGATAGCTGGTTCTAAAGTGGAAACATGGAAAAACGTTGCATGATTAAACCAAATCATTTCTCCTGTGTGTGGGTGTTGGACAACAGCGGGACTAACCTGACGGGTTCTCAAGCGATTATCCTCTTTCCATTCCACCTCAATCCCGTGACTCTGACAATAGTCTTCCACCTTCGCTTTATCTGAGGTTTGAAATACCGTTTGCCAGGGAAGACCAAAACCATCACCGAAGTTACGCACATACATAACTTTTTTTTCAATAAAGCGATCGCGGATTTGGGGATCGATGCGATCAAAAATCTTGCGACAACTGCCAATTGGTGTTTGTCCCCCTTCTTTGGCTGGTGTCATGCAGAAAAAGAAGATTTTCAAGGGAAAGGTAGGAGAGTAGGAGTGTTCGTTGTGAGGAAAAATGCTTTGCTCGGCAGGATAGTCTGTTGAGGTATAAATTCTACCACCCACCTGAGTGCGCGGTGATGCTCGATAGCGATACTCCAGCACTTCTGTACAAATCGCAGCAATAATCTGCTCGAACTCCTCTACTGATTTTACCTTAAAGTCTCGGAATAGAATAGCTCCATGCTTTAGGAGTTGGCTTTGGATAACGTCACGATTTTGCTGACCCCAGGATTGTAAACTGACTCCCTTAACGGCGGGTTTGATAACCAGAGGAAGCTTTTCATGGGGTTGTAAAAATTCTGTTTTGATTAATTCATCAGTCGATACACTAATGGCTTTTCGTCTAACATTTACTAGCGTTCTGATGCTATTTACTTCAGTTTTTGTCATGATTATAGCACTCCTATTTTAGTTGGAAGAGGGAAGAGGTGGCAAGACGCTGGCGCTACTCTTGTTGTTGTAACATTGGCATCCTTATCTGCTCTGAGTTCTGCGTTTGATAGTATTTAACTTCTGCTGAATAGCGCTTTGATAAGCTTGTTCTTTGGCAATGTCCTGTTGCTTATCTGCCGCAAAGACTATTTCTTTCAATTCATTCAGCTTGACTGTTGGCACTGTCGTAATCTGGTGCAAAATTGTATCAAAATGACCAAGCATCCGGGTGATGCGACTCGCCTCAAATAACTCTGTATCGTACTTCAACACCCCCATTAATCCTTCGTCTGTTTCCATTACATCCAGGAGTAAGTCAAAGGTTGCTGCTGTGCTTTCAACCTCCACAGGACTTAAAGTTAAACTGGGAAGTTCTAAGGGCTGCATTGGTGCATTTTGAAGTATAAGTTTGACCTGAAATAGCGGCGTGCGGCTCAAATCTCGCTCTGGATTAAGCGCTTCGACTAGCTTGTCAAAGGGCAGATCCTGGTGAGTATAAGCTCCCAGAGTCATTTGGCGTACCCGTTCCAGCACCTCTCGAAAGCTGGGGTTTCCTCCGAGTTGGGTGCGTAATACTAATTGGTTGACAAAAAATCCAATTAACCCTTCCGTTTCGGCTCGGTTGCGATTAGCGACATCAGTACCAACAACAATGTCGTCTTGACCGGAATAGTAGTGGAGCAAGATGTTAAAAGCAGCCAGCAATGTCATAAACAAGGTGACTCCTTCCTTGGCGCTGAAGGCTTTGAGTTCTGCAGATCGGGTTTTGGATAACCTTAGCGATTGTTTTGCTCCCCGATAGGCGGGAACGGCGGGTCGAGGATTGTCGGTGGGTAATTTCAACACCGGAAGGTTATTGCCAAGCTGTTGCTGCCAGTATGCCAGTTGAGTGTCTAGCACATCTCCCTGCAACCACTCTCGTTGCCAGACGGCAAAGTCTGCATACTGAATTGATAATTCGGGTAGAGGTGAAGGTTGTCCGATACAGAAGACTTGATAAAGGGTAGCGATTTCTTGGATTAGGACTCCCATCGACCAACCATCAGCAACAATATGGTGCATGGTAAATAGCACCACGTAATCGGTTAAGCCAAGTTGCAGGAGTGTCACTCGCAATAACGGAGCTTTGGATAAGTCAAAGGGTTTCTGTGCTTCCTGTATCGCGAGCTGCTGGGACTGCTGGGACTGCTGCTCCTCTGGGAGTGCCTTGAGGTCTATAACCTGCACCGTTAACGTTAGGGTTGGGGCAATGACCTGGACAGGTTGTCCATTCACGGTGGTAAAGGTGGTACGCAAGATTTCGTGACGCCGCACAATTTCGTTGAGACTCTGCTCCAGTGCTGGGATATTCAGGGAACCTGTGAGACGCACGGCATCAAGAATGTTATACGCTGTGTTGTTTGGCTCCACCTGATTCAGGAACCACAGCCGTTGTTGAGCGAAGGAGAGGGGTAGATGTTGACTCCGGGGGACGGGTACAATGGGGGAAGCGTTTAGTCCTTGCCCCACCTTCATTCTCGTTTCAATGGTCTCGGCTAATTGTGCGATCGCAGGTGACTCAAACAAACAGCGTAGGGGTAGTTCCACCTGCAAAGCTGAGCGTACCCGGTAAATAACTTGGGTGGCGAGTAGTGAATGTCCGCCTAGCTCAAAGAAGTTATCATAGATACCCACTTGTTCTAACCCCAGGATATCGAGCCAAAGGGACACTAATATTTCTTCAACAAAGGTACGAGGTTTAGCCAAGGGTTTGTCTAACTCCGGTCTAGTCGCACAGGGCGCTGGCAGAGCGCGGCGGTCTACTTTACCATTGGGAGTTAGGGGTAGGGCTTCCAGGGATATGAATATGGAAGGCACCATGTAGTCAGGCAATTTCTCTTTCAGGAAGTGGCGCAGGTTACTGATAGAAAGGGCTGACTGATTCCCCATCACGACATAAGCAACCAACTGCTTATGGCTACGTCCATCATCCTGAGCCAGAACCACAGCCTCTCGTACCCCTGGATATTGGCTCAATACGGCTTCAATTTCTCCAAGTTCGATACGAAAGCCACGAATCTTTACCTGATGGTCGATGCGACCTAAAAACTCAATCGTGCCATCCGGGAGATAACGAGCCAAGTCGCCTGTTTTGTATAACCGCTTTATATTTGAGGATGGGTCTTCTTTTCTCCCCCTGCTCCTTTGGAAGGGGTTGGGGATGAACTTCTGTGCCGTCAGATCAGGGCGGTTAAGATAGCCCTTGGCTAACCCAGCACCACCAATATGCAGTTCCCCGGGTACACCAATGGGAGTTGGCTGGAGATAGCGATCGAGGATATAAATTTGCGTGTTAACAATTGGTCGCCCGATGGGAGGGAGTTTGTGGGTTCCTTTCTTAACCCAGGCAAATGTGGAATAGGTGGTATCTTCAGAAGGACCGTAGAGGTTAAAGACTTTCTCAACCGTGTCTCGCTGATAGATGCGCTCGACCAATCCATTCTGGAGAGGTTCACCTGCCAGGTTGACGATACGCACCGAAGCAGGTAAATCGTCAATATTCAGTAATTCAGCGATCGCGCTAGGAACCGTATTAACCAGGGTGACTTCCTGGTTTGCAGGCAAAGTAGGCAGATGCAACACATTCTCAACCAAGATAACCTTACCCCCCCAGCTCAGGGGTACAAACAGCTCGAACACTGATAGATCGAAGCAGATAGAGGTCGAGGCGAGGACTCCAGCCAGATCCTCTCGTGCAAAGACAGTTCTTGCCCAATTTAATAAGACAACTGTACTGTAGTGAGCGATCGCAACTCCTTTTGGTGTTCCCGTGGAACCGGAGGTGTAGATAACATAGGCGAGGTTTTCCGGCTGAACTGCACTGACAGGATTTCCCTGGCTCTGTTGAGCAAGGACTTGCCAATTTGCATCCAACAAAACGACACAGGCGTGATGTTTATCCAGCTTTGACACTAACCTTTGCTGAGTTAACAGCACCGACACCTGGGAATCGGACAAGATATGAGTCAAACGCTCTTGGGGATACGCCGGGTCTAGGGGGACATAAGCTCCCCCAGCTTTGAGAATACCCAATACACCCACGATCATCTCAAGCGATCGCTCTACACAAATACCCACCAATACCTCTGGCTTTACCCCCAACCTCTGCAGGTAGTGGGCGAGTTGATTCGCTCTGGTGTTCAGTTCTCGGTAGGTTAACTGTTGGTCTTCAAAGACGACCGCTACTGCATCTGGAGTTCGTTCTACTTGAGCTTCAAATAGCTGATGGATACACTGGTCTTTGGGATAATCAGTATGGGTATCATTCCACTCCGCCAACAACTGCTGCCGTTCCCTGGCTGTCAATAAACCAATGTCCCCGAGGCGCTGGTTAGGATTAGCAACAATGCCTTCCAACAGGGTTTGGAAATGCCCCACCATCCGGGTAATCGTGGCAGACTCGAATAAGTCCGTGCTGTAATTCAACGAGCCGATCAATCCCTGTTCTGTCTCTACTATGTTTAGGCTCAAATCAAACTGTGCTGTACCCGTCTCAACCCTTAGGGGACTCACCGTCAAACCTGAAATTGCCAAGTCTTCTTGGGGCGCATTCTGAAGGGCGAACATGACTTGAAACAATGGATTGTGGCTCAGATTACGCTCTAGATTCAGTGCCTCTACTAGCTTTTCAAACGGCAGGTTCTGATGAGCATAAGCAGCTAAACAGACCTCCCGCACCTGACTCAGCAATTCCCGAAAACTGAGATTGCCGGAAAGGTGGTTACGCAGCACTAGGGTATTGACAAAAAAGCCAATGAGTCCTTCCACCTCAGGGCGGTTGCGGTTGGCGATGGGTGAACCGACCAAGATGTCATCCTGCCCAGTATAACGGTGAAGCAACGTCGTAAACGCTGCCAATAGGGTCATGAAAAGAGTGACATTTTCCTGGCGCGAGAGTGCTTTGAGTGCATCAGTCAGGTTGGGGGATAGGGAGAAAATTTGAGTCGCACCTTGACCCGTCTGAACTGCAGGTCGGGGATAATCTGTGGGTAACTGAAGTAGGGAGGGAGGGTTGCCAAGCTGCTGCTGCCAGTAAGCGAGTTCGGTTTCCATAACTTGCCCCTGCAACCACTCTCGTTGCCAGATGGCAAAGTCTGCATACTGGATGGGCAGTTCTGGCAGGGGTGAGGGCTTTCCGACACAGAAGGCTTCGTAAACAGCGGCAACCTCTTGAATGAGTACTCCCATTGACCAGCCGTCAGAGATGATATGGTGCATCGTGAACAACACCACGTAGTCTTCTGCATCGAGCTTGAGGATCGTGGCTCGCAATAAGGGGTCGCCTGTCAAGTTGAAGGGGTGTTGGGCTTCTGCATTGGCTCTGCGCCTGACTTCAACCTCCCGCTCCTCTGGAGGTAGCTGCCGCAGGTCTATCAGGGGCAGGGTTAAGGTTAAGCTAGGAGCAATGCACTGGAATGGTTGGTTATTGACGGTTGTAAAGGTGGTTCGCAAGACTTCATGACGCCTCACGATTTCATTGAGACTCTGCTCCAGTGCTGGGATATTCAGGGAACCCGTAATCCGTAAAGCGGTGGCGATATTGTAGGCAGAAAGACCCGGTTGCAATTGGTCAATAAACCACAGCCGCTGTTGGGCAAAAGACAGGGGGAATCGCTGAGACTGAGTTGCCTTTTTTTGGAGTAGTTGTGCTAGAAGTTCACGCTTTTTTTTCGGTGAATGGTCAGTGACTTGCTTGGACGTATTGCTCATGAATTAACCTCCTGTTCTGCTAACATTTCCTGAAGCAATGAATCAACGTCTTGCTCAGACATTTGATCGAGCTTTTCTAGTAGCTGTTCTGTATTTTCTCGTTCAACTTTTGAAATTGTATTGAGACTCTGGGGGTCTTTATTACCTTGTTTCTGTTGAATGGCAAACGCTTGGTCAGCTACAGTCGGGGCTTCAAAGAGGTGGCGTAAGGGCAGTTCTACTTGGAAAAGTTTACGCATTTGAGAAATGACCTGAGTTGCCAGTAGGGAATGACCACCCAACTCAAAAAAGTTGTCATGGATACCAACTTGTTTGACACCGAGAATGTCTTGCCAAATTTTGGCAATGGTTTGCTCCACCTGATTGCGTGGCATCACATAGGCAACGTCTATGTCTGGACAAACATGATCCGGTACAGGCAAAGCATTGCGGTCTACCTTACCATTCGGGGTTAGGGGTAACGCTTCGAGTGGCACGAAGACTGAAGGCACCATGTAATCGGGCAACTTCTGTTTAAGGAAGCGGCGCAGGTCATTGATAGAAGGTGCTAGTTTTTGATCGGTAACGATATAGGCTATCAGGCGCTTGTCCCCCTGTACCTTTTCCTGAGCTAGAACTACCGTTTCTCGTACCCCTGGGTGTTGATTGAGTAGGGCTTCAATTTCTCCCAGTTCGATGCGGAAACCTCGAATCTTTACTTGGTAGTCCATGCGACTGATGTACTCAAGAGTACCATCGGGTCTGTAGCGAACTAAGTCACCCGTCTTGTACAGTCGGGACGTTGAAACATCATTAAAGGGATTTGAAATAAACGTTTCAGATGTCAGCTCAGGTCTATTGAGATAACCACGGGCTAAACCTAAACCGCCGATGTGTAGTTCACCGATAATCCCCACAGGAACAGGTTGCTGGTCTTGATCCAAAACATACAATTGCGTGTTGGCAATTGGGCGACCGATGGAGATGACTTCACCTGCTCTAAAGTCGCTCTTTTGACTATCTACTTTGTAGGCAGTTGACCAGATCGTGGTTTCTGTGGGTCCGTATAAATTCCATAATTCAGTACCTCGTTCACGTAACTGAATCGCAAGTTCGCGGTTAAGCGTTTCAGCACCGCAGAGGATTTTCAAGGACTCACTGCCCTGCCACCCTGCGGCTAAAAGCATTCGCCAAGTGGCTGGTGTCGCTTGCATGATTGTGGCACCGGAAGATGCTAATCGCTCTAATAAGCGAGTGCCGTCAGCCGCAACTTCACGACTGACTACTACCACACGAGCGCCGACAATCAGGGGTAGGTACAGTTCTAGGGCTGCAATATCAAAGGATAATGGAGTAACTGATAGGAAGGTATCGGCTTGAGTTAACCCTGGACTTAGGCGCATCGCACTTAAGAAGTTAACTAAAGCACTATGCAGAATTTGAACGCCTTTTGGTTTGCCTGTGGAGCCAGAGGTGTAGATTAAATAGGCTAAGTCTTGAGTCGTGACCTTGCTGATGGGATTGCGATCGCTTTCTTGGCTAATCTCCTGCCAGTCATCATCGAGATACACAACCTGAGCCTGGTAGTCTGGCAACCGTGACACCAACGTTTCTGTCGTTAGTAGCACTGGCACGTTAGCATTTTCAAGCATGAATACTAGGCGTTCTTGCGGATACCCTGGATCTAAAGGCATATAAGCCCCGCCAGCTTTGAGAATACCCAATACACCCACAACCATTTCGAGCGATCGCTCTACACATAGTCCCACCAGTACCTCTGGTTTTACACCCAGCTTTTGCAGATGGTGCGCGAGTTGATTCGCCTTAGCGTTCAGTTCTCGGTAGGTCAACTGTTGATCTTCAAAGACAACCGCTACTGCATCCGGTGTCTGTTCGACTTGAGCTTCAAACAACTGATGAATGCATTGATTCTGGGGATAATCTGCCCCAGTGTCATTCCACTCCACTAGCAATTGTTGTTTTTCAGCGTCTGTTAAGAGCTGTAAGTTTTCAAGACGCTGGTCAGGATTGGCGAGAATGCTTGCCACTAAGGTCTGGAAATGCCCTAGCATTCTGGCGATCGTACCTGCGTCGAATAAATCGGTATTGTACTCTAAGCTCCCAATCAGCCCCTGCTCGGTTTCCCTCATCGACAGGCTCAAATCAAATTTTGCCGTACTGCTCTTTGTTTCTAAAAGACTCAGGGTCAAACCGGGTAACGCTAAAGCCGATATTGGCGTGTTGCCGAACTCGAACATTACCTGGAACAGCGGCGTGTGGCTCAGATCCCGCTCCAGTTGCAGTTCATTGACAAGGCGCTCAAAGGGCAAGTCCTGGTGAGCATAGGCTGCCAGCGCGACGTTACGCACTCGGCTCAAAAGCTCCCGAAAACTGGGACGACCTCCAAGGTTGGTACGCATGACCAAGGTATTGACAAAAAACCCAATCAGTCCCTCAATTTCGCTCCGGTTTCGGTTAGCAATAGGCGAACCTACAAGAATATCGTTTTGCCCTGTGTAGCGGTAGAGCAACGTCTTGAATGCCGCCAGCAGGGTCATGAAAAGGGTGACATCCTCCTGCTTACTCAACTCTTTAAGCGCTTCGGTTAACGCCTTAGGCAAAATGAACGATTGTGTTGCACCCCGGAAGGTTTGAACTGGGGGGCGGGTTCGGTCTGTGGGGAGTTCCAAAAGCGGAGGGCTGCCCTCAAGCTGCTGCCGCCAGTAGGTTAGCTGGGTTTCTAGGACTTCTCCCTGTAGCCACTGTTGCTGCCAGACCGCAAAGTCTGCATACTGAATGGGTAACTCTGGTAGCGGCGAAGGTTTTCCTATAGAAAAGGCTTCGTAGAGTATTGCTAGTTCACGAAGAAGTACCCCCTTAGACCAAGCGTCGGAGATAATGTGGTGCATAGTGAACAGCAACACATACTCTGTCTCGTCCAACCGCAGGAGAGTGCATCGCAGTAGGGGTGTCTTTGAGAGGTTGAAAGACTGCTGACCCTCTTCAGTAGCTCGGCGCAGAACCTCGCCTTTTCTCTCGGCTTCAGGGAGTTTTTGTAGGTCAACAACTGGCAGGGTTAAGGGTAAGGTGGGAGCAATCACTTGAACAGGCTGCCCCTCTACCACAGTAAAGGTCGTTCGCAAGACTTCGTGGCGGCGCAGGATTTCATTGAAGCTTTGCTCTAGTGCAGCTAAGTTCAGCCTTCCCAGCAGATGTACGGCTGCCGATTGATTGTAGAAGGGGTTTCCCGGCTCTAACTGCTCAAGGAACCACAGCCTAGCTTGAGCAAAGGACAAGGGAAAAGTACTGGAGTGTCGAGGTTGAGGCTTGATTTTTTGGGGTGAGACGTTATCTCGTTTCTGCCTCAGTCGTTGTAGCAGAAGCTCACGTTTCTGGGGAGAAAGATTAGCAATCCCTTTAATTACGTCACTCATTTTCTACTTCCCTCCTGACTAATGAACTCTTTTTCGGTGGCAAGTAGGGCTTGAACCTCCTCCTCGGAAAGCTGCTCTAGTTCTGCAAACGTCTTAGCCAGCAGTTCACTATCCGTCTGTTCAGCTAACCTTTGTGTAATGATTACTGCCAAATCAGCAACAGTGGGAGCATCAAAAAAGTTGCTCAGGGGTAACTCCACGGCAAAGGTGTCACGCAAACGAGATACAACCTGAGTGACGAGCAGGGAGTGCCCACCTAAATCGAAGAAATTGTCGTGAACACCAACCTGCTCAAGCCCCAACAGTTCTGCCCAAATTCTTGCCAGTGACTCTTCAACAGGTGTTCGGGGTGCCACAAAAGCATCTTCTAAATCGGGTCTAGTTATCTCCAGTGAACGCAGCGCCTGAAAATCCACCTTACCGTTGGCAGTTAGGGGCAGGTTTTTCAACAGCACAAAGGCTGATGGCATCATATAGTCAGGCAGCTTTTCTTTCAGAAAATGGCGCAGTTCACTAGTATTGAAGGTTTTGCCCTGCCTGGGAATAACATAAGCGACTAAGCGTGTGCCACCAGAGTCATCTTCTCGAACTAAGACTACAACGTCCTGAACTTCGGGGTTTTGTCTGAGTACCGACTCAATCTCTCCCGGTTCAATGCGGAAGCCACGAATTTTGAGTTGATGGTCAATTCGCCCCAGAAATTCAATTGTGCCGTCAGGCAGATAACGCGCCACGTCTCCCGTTTTGTATAACCGTGACTCCGACTCATGGCTAAAGGGGTTGGGAATAAATCGCTCGTTGGTTAAGTCGGGTTGGTTCAGATACCCCCGCGCCAGATTATCTCCACCGATATAAAGTTTGCCAGCTACACCCATCGGGGCAGGTTGTAAATACTCGTCTAGAATGTAAACCTGAGTATTGGCAAGAGGACGCCCAATGGGGACAGTCTGCGATCGCTCCCAAATTGCTCTATCTTCGATGGAATAAGTTAGGACTCCAATTGTCGTTTCTGTTGGTCCATAGTGGTTGACAATTTGGCAAGTTGGTGAATACTGCTGGAGTTTCTCCACTAATGTCCAACTCAGCGCCTCGCCCCCCAGAATCAGCCGCTTTTTGGGTAAAATCTTCTCCGGGTGAGATGCACTTAAAAGCGCTTTTAGGTGAGACGGGACAATTTTGAGACAATCAATGGGATGATGGTTGCAGTAATCGGCTAAGGCTTCTGGATTCGTTGCCCCCTCCTGGGAGATAATATGCAGACATCCCCCGGTACACAACGCTGAGAAGATGGCAGTGTTCCCTAAATCGGCGGCGAAGGTGGAAACCGTTGCGAAACTAGCACCTCTGGGTAAGTCGAGTTGGTTGATAATTCCGTTCAGATAATTAAGCAGTTGCCGATGCTCAATTGCCACACCCTTGGGTTTGCCTGTAGAACCTGATGTGTAAATAACGTAGACTAGATGTTCACGGGTGACTTCACTACTGGAATTGGCATCACTCTGTTGAGCCATAGTATCCCAGTCCGTATCTAAACAGATTACCTGTGCCGTAAGAGTTAGACAAGTTTCGACTAACAACTGTTGGGTTAAGAGGATGGGAACTTGAGCATCCTGCAACCGGAAGGTTAGAGCCTCAATGGGTAAGGCTGGATCAAGGGGTAAGTAGGCTCCTCCGGCTTTGAGGATACCCAGGAGTCCGACAATCATGTCTAGGGAACGCTCTACCCACAGTCCAACTACAACCTCTGGCTTGACTCCCCGTTGCTGTAAGGTGTGAGCCAGTTGATTGGCTTTTTGGTTAAGCTGGGCATAGGTTAACTGTTGGTCTTCAAAAACCACAGCAATAGTATTCGGTGTTTTTTCTACCTGTTCTTCAAAGCGTTGGTGAATACATCGATCTAGAGGGTAATCAATCTGGCTGTGGTTAAACTCGACCAGAAGTTGTTGGCGATCACTAGGCGTGAGCATCTCTAAGTGACTAATGAGCGCCTCTGGATTTTCAATCGCGCTGGTTAATACAGTCTGAAACTGTCTAGACAGGCGTTGAATGGCATCTACAGAGAATAAATTAGTATCGTAATGAACGTCTAAACTCAGAGAGTTATTGCTACTAATACAGGTCAGTTTAACCTTGAACGGTTCAATACAACTGTACTGCTTGTAAAGAGAGAATGAAACACCAGCACTCAACCATTGTTCCGACCATTCAACCCATTCAAAACCAATTTGAGACGTTATTCTATCGTCATTCCAGCAAAAATAATCTTGCCATTCTTCAGCATCAACTGTCGCTTTTTTAACGAGTTCTAAGGCTTCTGTGAAGTGCAAGTCTGGTACAACGTGAATTTTAATCGGCAGCCAAGTAGCAAGTAGCCCTAGTACGTTATGCAGGGGTTCATATTCTCCGTCTCTGCGATCATAAATTGTGCCGACGACAATATCTGACTGTCCTGTAACTTGCCAAAGCAGGATTTGCCAACAGGTTAGTAGCACGACAGACGGTGAAGTCTCATACTGCTGCACCAGCGCCTCAATTTTTTCGAGTACATCAGAGCCAAGCGTCACGCTCAGACAGCTAGGAGCAAATTTTGACTGTGGCAAAGATTCGCTCTCAAAAGGCAGCTTCAATCTGTTTGCATTTGAGAAATCTTGCTGCTCCCAATACTCTTTCCCGGCTTCAGCATCGTCGTCTTCGAGTAACTGATTCTGCCACTCTGAAAATTGAACATATTGCACCACTGGATCGGACACTTCCTCACCTTGTAGGTAAGCCGAGTAAGCCTTACTAATTTCAGCGACCAAATTCTTGAGAGTCCAAGCGTCGCCACAAAGGGAAGGTAAGCTAACTATCAAAACCTGCTTAGTGGCTGAGAGTTTGAGTAGAAATGAACGCAAAATCGCTCCTTGCTCCAAGTCAAATCCTTGGTGTCTCTGTTCCAGAAAAAGGGACTCAATTTTAGCGTCTTGTTCCTCCGCTTCCAAATCACTCAAATTGATGCTGTGCCACGACCAGCTACTGCTATCAGTTATAACCATGACTGGCATTTTTATCCCAGGGAGGCGGCGAAAATTTGTACCTAGAATTCTCTGCCGATTGACAACGTTCTGTAAAGCATAGTTCAATATCTCTGGTTTGATATGACCTTTTAGGAGAAGGGCGCCCTGGACACAGTAAGCTGAACTATTTTGCTGTAATGACCAAACACGCTTCTGTTGAGGAGAAAGTCGAAAGCCTTTAGTAATTTGATTTTGCATTTATACACATCTACTCATTTAGCTGTTTACGATCCATAAAGCAGGCTCTTGATCCTCTTTACCTAATACTTATGTGAATTAAGCCCCTTAAACCATTTCACCCATTGTCACCACAATCTTACGATCGCCTACGTAAGGATTGCGTCCGTGAGCAGTCAGCATATTATCTAGCATTAACACATCTCCTCTCTGCCAAGGAAAGCTCACTTGAGCTTTTTGGTAAACTGCCATAATTTCTTCAATGACAGAATCTTCAATTGGCGAGTGATCACCATAGTAAACATGCCGTGGAAGATTATCTTCACTGAATGTAGAGAGTAAGGATTCCCTAACTTCTGGTTTTAGGCAAGAGGCATGGTGTAACTGGATTTGATTAAAAAATACCGACTCACCCGTCTGAGGATGCTGGATAATTGCCGGACGCACCTGACGAGTTCTTAAGCCTCCATCGGGTTTCCACTCAACATGAATTGATGCTTTGCGACAATAGTCCTCCACTTTCTTCTTATCAGTGGTATGAAAAAAGTCTTGCCAGCTTACATCCAAACCATTGGTGTAGTTTCGGACATACATTAACTGCTTTTTATCAAATATTTTTCGCAGTTTTGGATCAAGTAATTGAAAGATTTTTCGACAGTCAACTATCGGCGTTTCTCCCCCTGATTGAGACGGTTTTACGCAGAAAAACCAGATTTTTTGGGGGCAGCAGTGCAGATGAGAACTTTCGTTGTGGAATAAGATAGCCTGGTCGGAAGGATAGGGGGTCGAGCCGTAAACTTTTCCAGAAACTCCTTCACGCGGTAAATCACCGTATTCTCCAAATAAACTTGGACAAATAGCTTCAGCTAACCTTTCAAACTCGGAGACTGAGCTAATATCAAATCCTCGGAAAAGAATAGCGCCATGCTTTAAGAGTTCACTTTCTATTAATTCCCGATTACTCTTGACCCATTGTATTATACAAACCTCTTCAATATTCGGTTTAATTACAAAAGGCAATGTTTCCTTGGTCGGTAAATAACCCGTTTTTATCAGTTTCGCTTGTGATAAGTCTACAGCTTGAGGTTGAACGGCTAGAAACTGCTTGAGTTTTGTGATTTTATTCTGTTTTTTTACAGCTTGTTGTTCTTTTTCAGTTTCCGGGATCATGTCTAGAGTATTTATTTTGGCATCAGGTTGCGCCACAATGGTCTTGAGTAGCGTCTCTAACTGACCTGACATACGGTTGATAGTGGCGGATTCAAACAAGTCAGCATTGTACTGCCACTTTCCTTCAATGCCTTGATCCCTTTCTGTCAGAAATAAAATCAGCTCAAACCTTGCTATTTCGTTATCGACCTCCAGAAAGCTTAGCGTTAGTCCTGGTAATTCCAAAGGCGGCATCGGGGCATTTTGAAGTACAAACAACACCTGAAATAGGGGAGTGTGGCTCGATTTTCGCTTAGGCTGTAGAGCGTCTACTAATTTGTCGAAGGGTAAATCTTGATGAGCATAAGCTCCTAAGGCTACCTCCCGTACTCGTTTAAGCAACTCTCGGAAACTGGGGTTTCCACTCAAGTCAGTACGCAAGACCAGCAAGTTGACAAAAAAACCAATCAATGGCTCTGTCTCAGCCCGATTACGGTTGGCAACATCAGTGCCGACAACAATGTCATCTTGATCGGTATAGCGTTGTAGCAGTACCTGAAAACCTGCCAACAGAGTCATGAACAAGGTGACTCCCTCTTGGCGCGAGAGTGTTTGGAGCGCTTTGGATAGATTGGCGGGAATTCGGAACGATTGAGTAGCACCTCGGTTGGTTTTTACTTCTTCTCTGGGACGAACTGTAGGCAATTGCAGCACAGGTAGATTACTACCCAATTGCTGCTTCCAGTAAGCGAGTTGGGCTTCAAGTACCTCTGCTTGCAACCACTGTCGTTGCCAAACGGCAAAGTCTGCGTACTGGATGGGCAGTTCTGGTAGAGGGGAGGGCTTACCGCCACAAAAGGCTTCGTAAAGTGCGGCTAACTCTCGTACCAACACACCTATTGACCAACCATCTGAAACAATATGATGAATTGTGAACAATAGGACATGCTCTTTCTCGTCAAGGCGTAGGAGAGTGTATCGCAGAAGTGGTCCTTGAACCAGGTTGAAAGGGCGTTGGGCTTCTTGACGAGCTAGGCGCTGAACCTCAGCTTCTCGTGCAGCTTCTTGCCAATCGCAAATATCTATTATGGGCAGGCTCAGATTGAGGGCTGGGGTTATCACTTGAACGGGTTGCCCATCAGTTTGGGAAAAGGTCGTTCGTAGACCTTCGTGACGACGCACGATTTCATTGAAACTCTGTTCTAGTACAGTGATATTGAGTTCCCCAACTAGGCGCACGGCAGCAGGAGTATTGTAAATACCACTGTTTGGCTGTAGTTGCTCTAGTAACCACAGTCGCTGTTGGGCAAAGGATAGGGGCTGCTTAGCTTGTCGGGAGGAGACACGCTCAATGGTAGAAGCCTTCTGTTCTAGTTCTGCCTTCATTAGCTCTTGGATGCTCTTAGCCAGTCCAGCTATAGTCGGTGACTCAAACAAGCAGCGTAGCGGTAGTTCTACCTTGAAGGTTTTTCGTAGGAGAGAAATCACCTGAGTAGCCAAGAGTGAATGTCCACCTAACTCAAAGAAATTGTCGTAGACACCTACCTGCTTGAGACCAAGAACTTGATTCCAAATCCTAGCTAGCTCTTGTTCAAGGGAATCGCGAGGTGCGACAAAAGAGCTTTTCAGATAGGAGCTAGCGATATCAGGTGCGGGCAGAACACTACGAGCTATCTTGCCGTTGGGTGTCAGCGGTAGCACCTCTAACTGCATAAAAACCGACGGCATCATGTAATTCGGTAGCTTTTCCTCTAATAAGTTACGCAGTTCGTGAATGATGCCATCTAACGATGTCTGAGCCAGAAGATAGGCTACCAAGCGCTGGTTGCCAGGTTCATCTTCCCTCGCTATAACCACAGCTTGTTGCACGGCTTGGTGTTGGCTCAGTACGGCTTCAATCTCTCCTAGCTCAATGCGGCAGCCGCGAATTTTTACCTGATGGTCGATGCGACCAAGGTACTCAATTGTTCCATCTGGGAGATAACGAGCTAAGTCGCCAGTCTTGTAAACTCTCGTAGGTTGGTCATCCTTACTTTTCACGGGATCGGACAAACCTCTCTCCAAACCTCTCTCCTGCTCTTGAGAAGGCTTTGAATTCTCCCCCCTCGCAGGAGGCTGGGGGGTTAGGTCTGATGTAGATTTTTCTAGATGGCGTGAAAAGCCAGGTTGGTCATCAAGATACGCAAAGGAGTTGGGAATAAATTTATCAGCGGTCAGATTTGGGCGGTTGAGGTAGCCTCGTGCTAGTCCAGCACCGCTGATGTGTAACTCACCAGGAATACCAATAGGTACAGGTTGTCCTTGGGAGTCGAGCAAATAAATCTGGGTGTTGGCAATCGGTCGTCCGATGCTCGCTAAGGCACCAGATCGTTCTGTCGTTTCTACCTTATAGACCGTTGACCAAATAGTAGTCTCCGTCGGACCATAAAGATTCCAAACGGAAGCACCTTTTTTTAGTAACTGCTTCGCCAGATCACTGGGTAAAGC
Source organism: Coleofasciculus sp. E2-BRE-01 (assembly GCF_040221695.1). Lineage (NCBI taxonomy): Bacteria > Bacillati > Cyanobacteriota > Cyanophyceae > Coleofasciculales > Coleofasciculaceae > Coleofasciculus > Coleofasciculus sp. E2-BRE-01. The sequence goes on from NZ_JAVKEA010000190.1 coordinate 58,338, forward strand.
TTCTCCACCACTAAGGATTTTCAACTGAGAACTACCTTGCCACTCAGCAGCCAGAAGCATTCGCCAAGTAGCTGGAGTAGCTTGCATAACAGTAGCACCAGTAGCAGTCAGCCTTGCACTAAGCTTTTTACCATCCGTGGCTACTTCGCGGCTAACCAATACAAGCCGTGCACCAACCATTAGGGTCAGGTACAGTTCTAGGGCAGCTATATCAAATGATATAGAAGTAACCGCTAAGAGCGTGTCAGACTCTGTTAATCCTGGCTTACACTCCATCGACTTTAAGAAGTTGACGACGGCAGTGTGAGGAATTTGCACCCCTTTGGGTTTCCCGGTAGAACCTGATGTGTAAATGACGTAAGCCAAGTTTTCCGGTGTGACGTTGCTCACAGGATTTTCTTGGCTAATCATTTCCCAAGCTTCCCCTTTTTCATCTAAACAGATGATATGCCCCTGATGTTCAGGCAGTCGTTGAAGTAACTGCTTTTGGGTCAGCAGTAACGGTGCTTGGGAATCCGATAACATGAAGGCTAGCCGCTCCGATGGATAGGTTGGGTCGAGCGGCACGTAGGCTCCCCCGGCTTTGAGGATACCCAGCAGTCCGACGACCATTTCCAAGGATCGCTCTACACAGATACCCACCAGTACCTCTGACCTTACGCCCAGCTTTTGTAGATAGTGCGCTAGCTGATTAGCTTTGGTGTTGAGTTCTCGGTAGGTTAACTGTTGGTCTTCAAATACTACGGCAATGGCATCAGGCGTCCGTTCCACCTGAGTTTCAAATAGCTGATGAATGCACAAATCTTGGGGATAATCTGCCTGTGTAGCATTCCACTCCACCAGGAGTTGTTGCCGTTCTACTTCTGTTAAGATAGGCAAGTCTGCCAGACGCTGCTCAGGATTAGCAACAATACCTTCTAGCAAAGTCTGAAAATGCCCCAGCATCCGAGATATTGTGTCGCTGTCGAAGCGATCGCGATCGTAGAAAATCTCTAGCGATAACTCTGAATTCACTTCCACCGACACCGTTAGCGGATAATGGCTTTGCCCAAAAGTACGAATTTCAGAAATTTTAAGATTACCGCTTAGCTGTTGCGAGGAAAAATCACTGGGGTACGTCTGAACGTTCAATATGCTCTCAAACAGAGGCAACCCAGGAGCTATATCACTCCATCTCATAATTTCTATGAGTGGGCTGTACTCGTACTGACGCGCCTCAATTTGCTGTTTTTGAAGCTGCTTTAGCCAAGGTAAGAGCAATTCCTCTGAATGTATGTACGCCCGCACTGGTAGGGTATTGATAAACACCCCCACCATCGACTTAGCTCCTGCTAGAGTGGGCGGACGCCCGGACATAACTGCCCCAAAGACAACATCACTCTCGCCACTGTAACGGCTCAGAAGTAACGCCCAGACTCCTTGCATCAACGTGTTCAGCGTTAGCTGTTGCTGCTGAGCAAAAGAGCGCAATGCTGCTGTTTCTGCCGTCGATAGTTGAATGTTTTGATTGTCATAATTGTTGCCTTGGCTAACCGAGCTGCTCGGCTTGCGATCGACCCTAAGAGAAGTTGCTGTAGTAAAGCCCTTGAGCCGTTGCCGCCAGAACTTTTCAGCCTGAGATAAATCCTGCTGCTGTACCCAGGCTACATAGTCCCGGTAAGGACGGGGTTGCTCTAGGTGCAAAGTTTGACCTTGGCTAAAGGCTTTATAAAAAGCAAAGAGTTCCTCGAAAATTAGAGGTGTAGACCATCCATCCATTAACAGGTGGTGGCGGTTCCAGATGAATTGATATTCATCTTCAGCTAACTGGATTAAAGCTAACCTAATCAGTGGTGCCTGAGAAAGTTTAAAGTCCCCCTCTCGATCTTCCTTGAGAAAATCCTCTAAGCGCTTTTGTTTTTCAACTGTCGCCAACTGTCGCCAATCGTACTGTTCCCAAGGCAATCTCGTTTGTTTCTGTACTACCTGAACAGGCTCTTTAACTTCTTCCCAAATGAAGAAGGTTCGTAAAACCTGGTGACGCTCTATCAACTGCTGCCAAGCCTGTTGGAATGCTGAGATATTCAAATCTCCATGAATGGTGAAGTGGAACTGTTCACAATACATTCCCGATTTTGGCGCATAGAGGGTGTGAAACAGTATCCCCTGCTGCATGGGTGAAAGTGGGTAGATATCTTCGACGTTTTTCATTGTTTTTCAAAACTTTCAGATTTATTAATAGCTGCCAGAATGTTGTCGAGGTCAGCTTGGTTCCATTGGCTGGACTTGAACTGTGCAAAGTCAGAAGGCGTATAGTTTTCTACTGAAGATGATTGACAGGAGGTAATCAGCGATCGCAACACTCCGACAAACTCTTGAGATAATCCCTCAACTGTTTCCCTTCGATACACATTCTCGCTATAACTCCAATCCACTCTTAGCTGACTCTGGGCAATCGACCCATTAATCTCGAACAGATGGCTTCGCTTGCCACGGGGACTGCAAGTTGAGCCGCTAAATTGTTGAGACATCTCGAATAACGAAGACTCAGGTAAAGTTTGATCGAGTTGACCGAGATAGAGGAACAGAATCTCTGCTTCTGGGAGCGATCGCAATTGTTCGGTAATGATCTCATCCTCATTCAGGTAGCGCAGCGCACCGTAGCCAATGCCTTGATTAGGAAAGTTACGGAGTTGCTCTTTCACCTGCTTCAAGGCTTCTTGGGGGGGAGCCTCTTCGCCAATGTTCAAAAGCACGGGGGCAATAGTGGTAAACCAGCCTACTGTCCGTGACACATCCACACGATCAAAGATGACGTCCCGACCATTTCCTTCTAAGTCAACCAACAGCGATAGCGAAGCGCTGCTGCGTTCGCCCTTGGCGTCTCCCCTTGGGAGAAGCGCAGATCGCACTCCAGTCCACTTGGCAAAAGCCTGTGCTAAGGCGGCAAGCAGCACGTCCTCAATCTGCACTCGATAGGCGGCTGAGACTGTCTCTAGTAACGTCTGTGTCTCTTCCACACTCAGGGTTACTGACACAGTCTGAACTGATGCTACAATGTTATCACCTCCTGGATCATCCACTGGCAGTGGTGATACCCATTCACGAGAGGCTGCCAACCAATAGACTTGCTCCCGTTGCAATTCCGTTGACTGGGCGTACTCCGTGAGCCGTTCAGCCCACTGTTTGAATGAAGTCGTCTTAGGCGCAAGCTGAATCGCTTGACCCTGGCTGAGCTGTTGGTAGGCTGTTTCCAGATCCTCCAGCAAAATTCGCCAAGAGCCAACATCCACAAGCAGATGGTGGATTATGAACAGCAGCCGATTTGGTTTGTCTTCTCCTAGGTCAAAAAAGGCAACTCTTACTAATGGTTCTGATCCAAGGTTAAAACTCCCTTGTAACTCGCTAGCGGCTGCCTCAAAAGCCTGTTCTTGCAACCCCGGTGATAGGGCTGACAAATCTATTTTGGAGAAAGGGACAACGCCGTTAGGACTGGCATTAACCTGCTTCCAGCTTGATTCCTCTGGTAAAAAACGTAGACGGAGCGCATCATGGTGTATGAGCAAATGCTGCACCACCTGCTCCAATCGCTCTAGATTCAGAGGTTGTTGCACCTCCAGCAAAATTGCCTGGTTCCAATGGTGGACGTCAAGTCGATTCTGTTCAAAAAACCAGTGCTGGGTCGGTGTTAGAGGGACGAGTCCTTGGATTATGCCCTGTTCGGCTAAAATCGTCTCGGTTTTGCTGGCTACCTCTGCCAACTCAGCGATCGTGGGATATTCAAATATCTGCTGATTAGTCAGACGCAGATTCATTTTATTGGCTCTGGCAGTAATCTGAATGCTGAGCAGAGAATCCCCTCCCAACTCCAAAAAGTTGTCGTAGATGCCGATTTGCTCAATACCCAGGATTTCTTGCCAAATGTTGGCAAGAGTTTGCTCAACTTCATTTCTGGGAGCAATGTATGTACTCGGTAAACTGGGTCTTGAGTAAAGTGAAGGAGAATTGATTTGATTATCTTCTACAGATTTCCCCTTAGTCCACTGCTCGATTCTCGCGTTTAGATCGACAGTAGAGGTTACAACTTGAGTCACTGTATCTAAGGATAATACACGTTTAAATACCTCCAATCCTTCTTCCGGTGTCATGAACAATTCAGTTGATATCTCTGGTCTAGTCGTTAATCGCTCGGCTAATTCCCTTGTTAACCAATTATCCCAATTAACACTAATCCAGCGAACAGAGTTTTCCTGATTATGCTTGTAAACAAACGCATCGGTGAATAGGTGTGCTGCCGGATAAGCTGCCATACCTAACACTCCTACAACAGAGGATATGGAAGAAATAAGCAAGCAGAAATCTAGCTCGATTCCCTGCAAAACCTTTTCTAAGACAAACAGTCCATGTCCATTGGCTCTCAGTTGCTGATCAGACTCAATTTTATTGAGTTCCCTAATCGTACTCAATAATTTAAGTCCAGCGGCGTGGATGACTCCATCAATTTGACCAAAGCGTTCGAGAGATTGCGCGATCGCTGCTTGCATTTGTGACTCACTAGCAACATCAGCGCTGAGAACCAGAACTTCTGCCCCTACGTCTTTAAGTGCCTGAAGTTTTTGTATTTTCCGACTCACTGGGTCTTGTTCATCATGAGTCTTTAGCCATGTCTCCCATTCATCTGTGTTCGGAAAAGCCGAACGCCCTAGGAGTATTAATTTGGCTCGCACTGTCTGAGCTAAATATTGGGCAAACTCAAGACCAATACCTCCTAATCCACCAGTAATTAGGTAGACTCCTCCTTCCCTCAACTGAGTTTTTGATCCGTCCACCTTCTCATCCAAATGAACTGGCTCAAAGGTTTGTACCCAGCGATGATGTCCACGGTGGGCAACCACTGACTCAGATGCTTTAGCCGTCAATTCTGCTATTAGTTGGTCTATCAGTTGATTCTCCTGGGAAGTTCCTGAAGCGGGAAGAACAACATCAATACTTCGACAGGTGATGTTAGGAAACTCTTGGGGAATAACTTTGCCCATTCCTAACCCAGTGGCTTTTTCTGGAGTTAATCGTTCAACACCTGTAAGGTCATGAATATCGTTAGTGACGACCAGGATATTGATGGAAGAAGTAATATTTTGTTTCCCAATCGCTTGTGCCAGGAATAGCAAACTGTAAAAACCAAGATTTTGACAATTTTCAAAAAACTCGATTCCCGAGTGTCTCTGCTCATTCGGTGTGAGACTCCATAAATGGATAATTTCGTCAGGAACTTGGTCTAATAGTTGCAAATCTTCGAGCAAGGCGTCGTAGTCATTCGGCTGCTGGGGATTGATAGTATATTTGCCTTCGCCAAGTTTGCTAAACCGCTCTCCTGGAACTACAGTGATGACATCTTGATTGCTCAGTTCTAGATGTTTGGCAATTTGTGAGCCGATTTGACCCGTATCTACGAAGACTAGCCAGTATTTTTTTGGCTCTATCTGTTCTCTAATCGGTGTAATCGCTTGTTTCCAGACGGGGACATAGAACCAGTCTGCAATATCTGGCTTTTTATAGTCTGCTGAAGCAGAATCCCTTGGTTTTTTCTGGGGTTCAATCCAGTAACGTTGACGCTCGAATGGATAGGTGGGTAAAGGGAGTCGGTGGCGGTGTTCGGAAGCGTAAAAGCTAGACCAGTCTACTGGAACTCCCATTAACCAGAGCTTACCCAGTGTACTCAGCAAGAATTTTACATCGGAGTATTCCTCCTGAGGATGACGTAGTGAAGAGAGTATCATCGGTTCATCTGCCCGATTGAAATGCTTTTTAACCAAAGTAGACAGGGTACGTCCAGCACCCACTTCTAGGAAGATGTGATTGGGTTCACAGAGTAACTGGGTAATGCCAGCCGAAAACTTCACAGTTTGTCGTAGATGTCTAGCCCAGTAATGGGGATCAGTGGCTTCTGTGGCTGTAATCCAGCGTCCTGTGACGTTGGAAATAAAGGGAATATTGGGAGGATTGAGCTTGACTTTTTGGACTTGTTCCTTATAAGACTCCAGAATAGAGTCCATCATTGAGGAGTGAAAGGCATGGGAGGTATGAAGACGACCACAGTCTACGCCTTTAGCCGCGAGTTTTTCTTGAAATGCATCTATTAATTCATGGGAACCCGAAACGACACAGGAGGCGGGTTCGTTGGTAGCAGCTAAGGATAACCCTTCACTAAGTAATGTATTAACCTCTGTCTCTGATAGTGGAATGGAAAGCATTGCACCCGTGGGTAGCTGCTGCATCAATCGCCCACGGGTAGCCACTAGTGCTAAAGCCTCTTCGAGAGACATTACACCAGCAAGGCAAGCCGCAACATATTCCCCAATACTGTGACCAATCATGGCTTGGGGGGAAATACCCCATGACATCCACAACTGAGCTAGGGCATACTCAATGACAAACAAGGCTGGTTGAGTAATGTCAGTCTGCTTCAGTGTCTTGGCTGCTGCTAGTGCTTCTGATTTGTTCGGATAGATTTGCGATCGCAAATCCAGCCCCAAGTGAGGTTTGAGTACTTCACAGCAGTAGTCAACCTGTTGCTGAAATTTTGGCTCACGTTGGTATAGTTCTTTACCCATGTCCACATACTGAGTACCCTGTCCAGGAAACATGAACACAACAGGGCGATCGCCTGGTTCTTGGTAATGGGTCAAAACTTGCTGGGGTTCTAGGGATTCGAGCAACTTGACTGTATCGTCAATCGTCTGACCAACCAACATGCGACGATGGTTGAATTCCCGGCGTCCCACTTGCAGGGTATAAGCCACATCCCCTAAGTTGAGGTGAGGATTTTGTCTGAGGTGTTGGGCGAGATTCTCTGTGGCAGTTTCCAGTGCCGACTCCGTTTTGGCACAGAGGAGTAACAACTGCCAAGGGCGAGACGGACTAGACGCTGGTAACACTGGGGCTTCTTCGAGAACCAGATGGGCGTTTGTTCCACCTATACCCAAAGAACTAACGCCAGCACGGCGAGGGGTTAATCCGGCTTTCCATTCGGTTAGCGTAGTATTGACGTAAAAAGGACTATTGGCAAAATCAATCTGGGGATTGGGTTCGTTGAAATTCAGGCTGGGTGGTATTGACTGGTGTTGGAGAGCTAGAACGGTTTTGATAAGTCCTGCTATGCCTGCGGCTGCATCTAAATGACCGATATTGGTTTTAACTGAACCAATGGCACAGAAGCCCTTTTTCTCAGTGCTGGCACGAAAAACATTAGTCAGTGCGGCAATTTCAATGGGATCGCCCAGGGCTGTTCCTGTGCCGTGGGCTTCAATATAGTTGATGGTTTCAGGCTCTACTCTTGCCAGCATCATTGCTTCTGCGATCGCCTCGGCTTGACCCTTCACGCTAGGTGCTGTGTAGCCAACTTTCAAAGAACCGTCGTTGTTAATGGCTGCACCTTTAATCACAGCCTGAATACAATCACCATCAGCGATCGCATCTGCCAGTCGCTTTAAAACAACAACTCCCACACCATTACCAATGATGATTCCCTGTGCTTTGGCATCAAAAGCACGGCAGTGACCATCGGGAGATAACGTTCCTCCTTCTTCATAGAGATAGCCAGTTTTTTGGGGTACCCGGATTGACACCCCACCAACCAACGCCATATCACATTGGTAATTGAGCAAACTTTGGCAAGCCAGTGTTGTCGCCACTAATGATGTAGAACAGGCGGTTTGAACAGTAATACTTGGTCCCGTTAGATTTAATTTGTAAGAAACACGAGTCGTGAGGAAATCTTTATCATTACCAATCAAGGTCTGGTAGCATTTCGCTGAGCCTACTTTGTCATGGTTTACATCAAAAGACAGATAATTATTGAGACTTGCACCTGCATAAACTCCAATCCGACTCTTACACCTTTGGGAATCATAGCCCGCCTTTTCAAGAGCTTCCCACGCACACTCTAAGAACAGGCGGTGTTGCGGATCGGTTGTTTCAGCTTCTTTAGGGTTAAAGTCAAAGAATGAAGCATCAAATAATTCAATATCTTCTACTATTGCACCAGTTTTTACATAATTTAAGTTGTTTAAAACTGCCTGATCTATTCCCGATGCTATCAATTCAGCATCCGTAAAAACTGAAATCGATTCTAATCCGGTTTGCAGGTTTTTCCAAAACTCTTCAAGGTTTTTCGCTCCAGGAAAACGACCTGCCATACCGATAATGGCTATTTCTTCCACTGTTCCGTAAGCTTCCATACTCTCTTTTTCTTATTTATCGGGTTGAGCCAATCAATGATTTTTCTGGAATTAATGTTTTACTTAAGGTAACTTAAAGTAGTCAAAATTCGTCTTCTCGTATCTTTAAAGGCTCTACGACCATGCAAAAATCTTGAATTATCAATCATAGCTAGGTCACCGGATTGCCACGGTATCACTTCCGTTAACCTATTCATGATTTCCTTAATTTCATTGATAACTGTCTCAGGAATCGGTGAACCATCTTCAAATGTTACGACTCCCCTGGGATTTTTATACTCTGAAATTAGGCTATTCGCAAATGCCTCATGATTCCCATATTTATTTTTTACCACAGCCGAGCAAACATAGTCCAGAGAAACGGATTGATCGGGGTTAATCTGATAACTTACTCCCTCAAGACCATCAAGAGTCCTCTTTACATCAACAAGCGTAGAGCCTGTCCCTAGAAAATGTCTCCAAGCGGCAGCAGGAAATTTTTGAAAAAACCTTATTTTCTTGTCAATAAACAACGCCATTAACTCTTCACTCATGTCCTGCCACACCCGCACGCCATCCCAAACTAATGTTTCACCCCCTTGTGCTACGGGTACGACACAGCAAAACCAAATAACATCAGGTCGAAAGGGAGAATTAGCGTGTTCACAGTGCGGACTAATGTAATGGGTTCCTCCATCTACCAAACCAATAAACCCATCCTTAGAATCAACACGTCTTCTAGTTTCATCTCGAACAAATCTAGAACTAAATTGTTCGGCAAAGGCTTTCATTTTTTGAGAGTCAACCTCAAATCCTCGAAACAGAAGGAATCCACAGGACTTAAACTTTTCTATGATTTGTGCGGTTGAGAGTCCCAAAAGCCCCAGATTATGCTCATTTTTGATAATTTTAGTCTCTTGGGTATTTAAGAATGAAGATTGAATCATGGCAAATTTTCTCTAGTATCAGGGTTGAGGCTTCAGATTTCATCTGTGAAAGGGTTTACGTCGCTGGCTGACTTCTAGTTGCTTCTGAACTCGGTCGCGCATTGCCCCAAAAACAGGCTGTTGCTTTTGCTTTTGGCTTAAGTATTGCACCAACGTTTTAATCGTTGGGTTTTGGAACATTTCTATAATTGACAAATTCCAGTTAAAACGTTCCCGGAGTTGGCTGTGAACCTGAATGATTAACAAAGAATGACCGCCAAGGTCAAAGAAATTGTCATTAATGCCCACTTTTTCCAGGTGTAATACGTCTCGCCAAATAGTCGCGATCGCACGTTCCACTTCCGAACGAGGCGCCTCATAAGTCGCTGTCAACATTGGGCGTAAACCTTCAGATGCAGGCAAGGCATGGCGATCGACTTTGCCGTTGGGCAAGAGCGGTAGAGCCTCCAGCAAGACGAACATAGAAGGCACCATATAATCAGGCAGCCATTCCTTGAGATAGCTTCGCAGTTCGTCCGTTGTAGGAGTGTCAGCACTATGGGAAACGACATAGGCTACCAGTTGCATTTCACCACCGCCCTCCTGTGCGAGAACCACGACTTCTCGCACCCTTGGATGTTTGACCAATACCGCCTCAACTTCTCCGAGTTCGATACGGAAGCCGCGAATCTTCACTTGGTTGTCAATTCGTCCGAGAAATTCGATAGTTCCATCGGGTAAGTAGCGAGCTAAATCACCCGTTTTGTACAGACGATTGAATTTTGAATGTTCAAAGGGGTTTGGAATAAACGTCTCGGCTGTCAACTCCGGACGGTTGAGATAACCTCGCGCCAAACCAATACCGCCAATGTGCAACTCACCGGGAACTCCAACGGGAACAGGCTGTAAGTGCTGATCCAGTAAATAAATTTGGATGTTGGCAATGGGACGACCAATCGGCACAACTCGCTCTTTGCTACCCGGCTGGCAAACCCAGAAGGTAACATCAATTGCGGCTTCCGTTGGTCCGTAAAGATTGTGCAGTTCTGCATTCAGACGAGCAAAGAATCGTTCTTGCAGGTCAACCGAGAGTGCCTCACCACTACAAATAACCCGCTTGATGCTACGACAGGCATTTAGAGAGGGTTCCTCTAGAAAGAGTTGCAACATTGAGGGAACAAAGTGCAGGGTAGTGATTTGCTCTTTGGCAATGAGTTCGACAAGATAAGTACTATCTCGATGACCTTCGGGCTTCGCTAACACTAGATGAGCACCTACAATCAGCGGCCAGAAGAATTCCCAAACCGACACATCAAAGCTGAACGGTGTCTTCTGTAAAACCCTGTCTGCGGCTGTTAATGGATAGGTATCCTGCATCCACAGCAAGCGGTTACATAAGCCTTGGTGGGTATTCATCGCCCCTTTCGGTTGACCCGTGGAGCCAGAGGTATAAATAAGATATGCTAGGTTTTCAAGGGTTATACCACTGATCGGATTTTCTTGACTCTGATCAGCTAGCACTTGCCCGTCGGCATCTAGGCACACCACCTTAGCGTTGTGTTGAGGAAGTGCGTTCGCGAACTTGGCTTGAGTTAGGAGTACGGATACGCAAGCATCTTTCAGCATGAACGCTAGACGCTCTTGAGGATAGGTGGGGTCTAATGGTACATAAGCTCCTCCAGCTTTGAGAATACCTAAGAGTCCGATCACCATTTCCAGCGATCGCTCCACGCAGATCCCCACCAGTACCTCTGGTGCCACGCCCAGCTTTTGCAGATAGTGCGCCAACTGATTTGCGCTGTTGTTTAACTCTCGGTAAGTCAGTTGCTGGTTCTCAAAAACTACAGCAGTTGCATCTGGTGTTCGCTCTACTTGAGCTTCAAAAAGCTGATGGATACACAAATCTTTGGGATATTCTGTCTGTGTATCATTCCAAACCACAAGCTGTTGATGCTGCTCTGCTTCTGACAAGAGGGGTAAGTCCGAAAGGCGTTGGTCGGGATTGGCGACAATACCCTCTAATAAGTTACTAAAATGTCCCAACATTCGGGTAATTGTAGCATTCTCAAATAAATCAGTGTTGTACTCAAAGGAGGCAGTCAATTCTCCTGGTTTGACTTCAATAAACAGGCTTAAATCAAACTGCGAAGTTAGGCTATCTACCTTTAACTGGTTTAGGGTTAACCCCGGAATTTCCTCCAGTTGTGGAGCATTCTGGAGAGTAAAGGATACTTGGAATAGGGGATTATAACTAACATCCCGCTGGGGTCGAAGTGTCTCCACCAACTGCTCGAATGGTAAATCATGATGAGTATAAGCTCCCAGTGCCACCTGACGTACCCTACCCAGCAGTTCTCGAAAACTGGGGTTTCCTCCTAAGTTAGTACGCAATACTAAGGTGTTGACAAAAAAACCAATCAGCTCTTTGAGTTCGCTGTGATTGCGGTTAGCAATGGGTGAGCCTACAGGAATGTCATTTTGCCCTGTGTAGCGGTAGAGAAAAGTCTGAAATGCCGCTAACAGCACCATAAATAAGGTGACACCTTCTTGACGCGAGAGCGCCTTAAGCTTATCGGTTAGGGTTTGGGGTAGCGCTAGAGATTGGCTTGCACCTCGAAAAGTCTGAACTGCCGGTCGTGGATGGTCTGTAGGCAGTTGCAAAACAGCGGGGACACCTTCTAGTCGTTGTTTCCAATAGTTAAGCTGGGTTTCTAGCTGCTCTCCCTGAAGCCAGTGCCGCTGCCAGTAAACAAAGTCTTTATACTGAATGGACAGTTCAGGTAAAGGCAAAGAACTTTCGGTCAAAAATGCTTTGTAAAGCGTTACCATCTCCTGAATGAACACCTCTGCCGACAATCCATCCAAAATAATGTGATGCATGGTTAGCAGAAGCCTGTGTTTTTGTTGACCTAAACGCACGAGTTTGGCACGCAATAGCGGTCCATGGGTTAGGTCAAAAGGCTGCTGACTCTCTTGAGTTGCGACGCGCTGTGCCTCAGACTCACGCTCTAATTCCGGAAGTTCTTGGTAATCAACGACCGACAGAATTAGCTTTAAAGAAGGAGCGATAATTTGAACGGGTTGACCATTGACGATAGAAAAGGTGGTTCGTAAAATTTCGTGACGACGCACAATTTCATTAAGACTGCGTTCTAACAACGTCACCTTTAGCGAACCTTCTAAGCGAATAGCAAATGAAATGTTGTAAGCAGGATTACCTGGCTCTAATTGGTCAATAAACCACAGCCGCTGCTGGGCAAAAGAGAGGGGGTGAATATTCGTGTTTGTCGGGACTTTTTTAAGGGTGAGTGATGGTATACAATCTGCCGATTTCAGTTGTTCCAGTATCTTAATCGCCCATTGGGCAATGCTTAATCCTTCAAAAAAGTCCCCTATCGATACGGTTACTTTCAGATCAACTTCAATCCGGTTTTTCAACTCAAACACTCTTAAAGAATCCAATCCCAAACTGCTTAAGGAGTGCTGGAGGTTGATTTTAGACGGTATTATTTGCATCACCTGAGCCACCAACTTCTGAAGATAAGACTCTAGAAGTAACTGACCCTCACCCGGTGGAAGAGATAGGAGAGCATCGCGATTAAGACTAGGAATTGTTTCTACAAAACCAGCAACGTTCAGGATACTACGTTCTATGATAATCAGATTGCCTGCCAAGAACTTAGCTTTACAAGCACGACGTTGAATCTTACCACTAGACGTCTTGGGTATACTCCCAGGCTTAATTAAAACCACTCCATAAACTTGCACTTCATGGTCTTCAGTCACAGCCTGACGAATGGTGGCGGTTACTTCCTCAATATTAGGTTTGGCGCGAAACTCCAGTTCTTGAACCACAACCAATCGTTCTTCATTGTCAACCTCTACCGTAAACGCTGCACCACTTCTTGTTCTCAGGGACGGATGACTACGTTCTACTGTCCGTTCAATATCTTGGGGGTAAAGATTACGACCGCGAATAATAATTAAATCCTTCAATCGACCCGTAATAAAGAGTTCCCCATTCTGTAAAAAACCTAAGTCTCCTGTCCGCAAAAATGGTCCTTGACCTGTATCGGATAAATAGGCGCGGAATGTTTTTTTTGTCTCTTCCTGTTGATGCCAATAACCATAACCGATACTGGCACTGGATACCCAGATTTCGCCAATCTCATTGGGTAGACATTGGGTTAAGGTTTCAGGATGAACAATATGAATTGTCTGATCCGGTAGGGTTTGACCGCAACCGACTAAAGCGTAAATTGTTTTATTTTGATGCTCGGTGCTGGCTTCAATCGCTTGATTGCGTTCTAGCGCATCTCCTTGAATCGTTTTGTACACGGGTGGAGCCGTTTTTCGACCCCCAGATACCATCAAACTTGCTTCTGCCATCCCATAACAGGGATAGAAGGCTTCCGGACGAAAGCCGCAGGGGGCAAATTTGGTACAGAATTTCTGCAAGGTTTCCGGTTGGATAGGTTCAGCACCATTAAACGCGACATCCCAGCGACTTAAATCTAGGGTTTCTAGTTGCTCTGGCGTAATTCTTTGCAGACATAATTCATAGGCAAAATTGGGTCCACCACTGGTTGTACCTTGGTAACGGGAAATGGCTTGCAACCAACGGTAAGGACGTTGGAGAAATGCCGCTGGAGGCATTAAGATGCAAGGAAATCCGCCATACAAGGGTTGCAGGATGCCCCCAATTAACCCCATGTCATGGTACGTCGGCAACCACGACACAAATTTACTCTGAGGCGAATGTTCCATGAGACGGTACGTCATGGCGGCATTATGTAGCAGGTTACCATGACTGAGCATGACTCCCTTGGGTGTCCCGGTAGACCCTGATGTATATTGCAGAAAGGCTAATGTATCTGTGGTTATTGAAGGCTTTTGCCAACTTTCTTCTAGTCCATTGCCCAGACTATCAGTCGTCAGCCACTGTAAATCCCCAAGGGCAGTTTTTTCAGCAAGTAGAGATTGCACCTTAGACAAGGTTGCTGTTGTCGTCAGAGCGATCGCGGCTTGAGCGTTTGCCACAACTGCCTGTATCCTGGGCATATTCCGTTGGTTGCGAGGTGGGTAAGCCGGAACTGCAACCACCCCAGCGTACAGACACCCAAAAAATGCTGCCAGATACTCTAACCCTGGTGGATACAGCAATAGGGCGCACTCACCACTTAAACCCATTGCTTGAAGTTGAGAGGCGATCGCTCTTGCCTGCCGATCTAACTCTCGATATGTCAAGCGATCGCCTTCGGTTTCGCCATCGGGCAAAAAGGTGAAAGCCACTTGGTTCGGTTGGTGTAGCGTTCGTTGACGCAGCAGATCCACCCAGGTTGAACTATTCAGGAGGATTTCTGAACACAGGCTTGAAGATTGGATGCGTTTACTTTGCATACTTGGTGCAACCCTGAACTTTTGCATCTGACGATTTCAGCGATATCAAATCCCGTCAAACTGGATACCATCGATTCGGTACTTCTAATACAGATTGCTCGCTGTGGTGATCAAGACAAGAGTTTATCCAAAGGCTCTGGTTTGATCGTCTCATATCATGTCCCTACGATTGCCCATAATTGCAATGCTGCAATAACAGGGGTTTCAGGCGTTTTTATTAGGGGTGTTTGACCGGACATGATATCAACGGATAGCCGTGCCAGCACAAGATGTTATGCCGCACTGTACGGCTATGGCGTTTTCCCACGCGCTTATTGATATCAATTTTTAATTAACCTCTGTTAAAGTACAGCAGGTTTCTCAATCTCGTCAAGCCTTAATCGAAAATCTTTTTCATTTATTTATGCCTCCCTTAGTCTGTCCCAATCTTGCCCAGAGGACCGGAAAGACCAAGAGCCTTATCTAGAGAGGGTTTCGGCAGAATTGTGATCCTGTCCGATCACCGTCTTTATCAAATCTTCATAATATTTCTCTTGACAGGGGTAACAGCGCCAGTTTAGGTTTAGCTCTTGCTGATGCAAATAGTTATCAATAAATTAGATGGCGCGATCGCGCAATTGGGTGTGTAAGGAGAGAAATGAAGCGAACGAAATTACTGCCGTACTTATTGCTGAGCAACTCAGTTGGTGTCTTAGTGGCAACGTCAGCCTTAGCTGAGGTTACACCAATCAGTCAATCTCCAATAATAGAACGTTCTCATCTTAGTGAGATAGAGTTTCCCCTGACCCCCGTTAAAGGACGAGTTCAGCAACCTGAGTCAGGGAAATCAGCAGTCGTTGCCCAAGTCGATGGGAACCTTGTCCAAATAACGGGTGTACAGCTTAACCCAACAGAGATGGGGTTGGACATCATATTAGAAACCTCAGAAGGAGTCGCGCTGCAAGCCGAAACCAGGAGTGAAGACAATACCTTAATTGCTGATATCCCTAATGCCGTGCTGCTACTTCCAGAGGGTGAGGCGTTTCGCCAAGACAATCCCGTTGAAGGCATTGCCTCAGTGATAGTAACACAGCAGGATGTCAACAGTATTCGGGTGACGGTGACGGGTACAGAAACAATACCGACAGCCGAAGTAATGTCAAGTGCATCCGGATTAGTCTTCAGCCTGACAACTGCCCCGGATACCGCTGAAATGCCGCCTGATGCCCCAGAAGAAATTGAAATTGTGGTAACGGCTGAGCCAGAAACCGGATATCGCGTCCCTAGGGCGACAACGGGGACAAGAACAGACACCCCAATCCGCGACGTTCCCCAATCTATTCAAGTTATCCCCCAAGAAGTGATTGAAGACCGTCAAGTCACCCGTCTTAGCGAATTAGCTGATAACGTCAGTGGTGTACAACCGTCTGTCGGTTATGGTGGACTTCCTTCCAATCAAACCTTTATTCGCGGTTTTCGCTCCGGAGTAAACCTCCGCGATGGTTTTCGGGATTTCGGTTTTTTGTCTCCTCGTGATGTTAGTAACATTGAGCGAGTTGAGTTTCTCAGAGGTCCAGCATCGGTTCTTTATGGCAACCTTGAGCCAGGTGGAATTGTCAATACCGTAACCGAACAGCCCCTACCCTATCCCTTCTACGAAGTGAGCATGACGGTTGGCAATTATGATTTTTACCGCCCAACCATTGACCTGACAGGACCACTTACAGAAAATAGAGAGCTGCTTTATCGCCTCAACGTCGCCTACGAAAATGCAGACAGTTACCGGGACTTCAATGAGAACGAAAGTATCTTTATTGCTCCCGTGCTAACTTGGAACATTGGACCGCGTACCACTCTGACCACAGAAGTTGAGTATCAAAACTATAACTACGTTTTCGATCGTGGCTTTCGACCAGAACCGGAATTTCTGGAACTCCCTCGGAGCCGATTTTTAGGAGAACCCGATTTTAACGATGCTGAAGTTGACTCCTTCTTTGGTAGCTATAGCTTTCAACATGAGTTTAGTGACAACTGGAAATTCCGCCAAGGGTTCAGCGCTATTATCGTCAACAATGATATCCGGGAAGTCAACCTTCGCCCCTTAGAGGATGATCGACGCACCCTGCCCCGTCGCGCTTCCATGTCCGATGAATCTCAGGAAAACTATACGCTACAAAACGAATTTATCGCTGAATTGCAGACAGGCTCTATCGGTCATCAAATTCTGTTCGGACTAGACCTGAGCCGCTATGAATTCACCTACGACTTTTTCGGAGCGCCTCTAGCTTCCATTGATATCTTCGATCCGGAGTATGGAGCAGAACCTGGGGACTTTGAGCCAAGCTTTGCTGAAGAATACGGCTCTAACACCATTGCCTTTTACATGCAAGATTTGATTGAGGTGTTGCCTCAGTTAAAAATTCTAGTAGGGGGTCGCTTGGACTGGAGTGATATCTTCTACAGAAACCGTTTTACCGATGAATCCATCAATGATCTATCAGAGTTTGCCTTCTCACCGCGAGCTGGCATAGTGTATCAGCCAACTGACTCCACCTCCCTTTATTTCAGTTGGGCGAAGTCATTTAATCCCCAGTTTTTCAGTAGGAGTCGGACAGACGAGGCGTTTGAACCCGAACGGGGCGAACAATTTGAAATTGGGGTGAAGCAAGAGTTTTTGGATGGCAGACTGGCAGCTAACTTGGCACTTTACGAAATCACCAAGCAAAATGTTCTAACGCCTGATCCAATTGATCCTATCTTCAGCATTCAGGCGGGAGAACAAACAAGTCGGGGGATTGAATTGGAAATCGTAGGTGAAATCTTACCGGGATGGAATATTATCGCCACCTACGCTCACACTGATGCCTTTGTCAGTGAGGATAACACGATTCCAGAAGGCGATCGCTTGGTTGGTATCCCGCTCAATAGTGCGAGCCTCTGGACAACTTATGAAATTCAACAGGGTGGTTTGCAGGGTTTAGGGTTTGGTGTCGGCGTCTTCTTCGTCGGTGACAGGGAAGCCCGACTGCCTAATACAGGCTTGGAAATTCCATCCTATGTCAGAGCAGATGCTCGTCTTTCTTATCGACGAGACAATTGGCAAGCTGCCGTTAACTTCAAGAATCTTTTCAACACCGAATATTACGAAACCCAAGGATTCTTTCTCACTCCCCAAGCTCCTTTCACGATTTTGGGAACGATTGCGGTGGAGTTTTAAGTATCTTTGAACGAAATAGTTGAGCGCAGTCCCCATCTAGAATCTTTGATTTAGATGGGGTGCGTTCAAACGAATGGCTCTAAAAATCCATGCCGGTGAAAGTTGTCCTCTGCTTAAAACACAAGAGCGGGTTGAGCTAATTAGACAAACAATGGCTAAGGCTGATTAGATGTCTTGCGTTTATTCAGGAACAGAGAATAGCCATGAACTCACAGCATCGACCGAACAGCCTACACACATTTACTATCATTTGGATTGGGCAAGTCGCCTCAATCCTGGGTTCCCGAATGACGAACTTTGCCGTGATCATTTGGGCGTGGCAAATCACTGGCGAGGCAACACCCTTATCCTTACTCGCCTTTTTTACCCAAATCCCAATCCTCATTGCTGCTGCCTTCGCTGGAGTCATTATTGACCACTGGAATCGCAAGCTGATGATGATTGTCGGAGATGTCATGGCAGGACTGTCCACAGTTATTATTCTTGTGCTATTCCTAACTGGCAATCTGGCAATTTGGCATCTCTATCTAACGGGTGCTGTCAATGGGTTGTTTGGCTACCTCCAGGAACTGGCGTTCTCGGCATCCCAAGCCCTAATTGTTCCTAAACAGCATTACGTCAGAGTTGGTGCTATGGGTTCAATGAAGACCTTTGGCTCTGGTGTCCTCGCCCCAGCGCTGGCAGGCGTACTCTACTACATCATTGGTCTTTCCGGCATTTTGATCATTGACTTCATTACCTTCCTGATTGCCATCGGCACGCTAACCCTCGTAAAAATTCCTCAACCCAAACCAAGTGAAGTGAACCAAGCCAGCACTGGCAAACGTTGGCAGCAATTGACGTTGGGTTTCCGTTACCTGTTTAACCGTCCTAGTCTCATTGCTCTCCAACTCTTTGCCCTGAGTTATATCTTCGTTGATAGAGCATCTGAGGTTGTTGCACCGATGATTTTAGCTCGCAGTGGCAATAATACGGCGGTACTCGGTAGCGTCCAAGGAGCTGTTGGTCTTGGCGGTTTAGTGGGAGCAATTCTGCTAAGTCTTTGGGGAGGACCCAAGCGTCGCATCCAGGGTCTGTTAATCGGTAGAGCGTTAGTCTTTAGCGGTGAAATGTTCTTGGGTTTAGGGCGTTTGCCCTCTATTTGGATGGGAGCCAACTTTGGTGCGGGTTTATTTAAACCCCTAGCGAATAGCTGTGAAAGTGCCCTTTGGCTGTCTAAAGTGGAACCGAACGTGCAGGGACGAGTGTTTGCTGCCAGTTCTTTTCTCGAAGGAATCATCTCACCACTAGGGCTATTGATTGCTGGTCCCTTAGCCGACTATATTTTTGAGCCAGCGATGATGCCGGGAGGCAGTCTCGCTCCCATCTTGGGGAATGTGTTTGGTACAGGTGCAGGTAGTGGGATGGCACTTCAACTGACCCTCTTCTCGTTTATTGTCGTCCTCATCTGTCTGGGTAGTTATTCTGCCTTCCCAGCATTGCGGGATATAGATGATATTTTGCCCGACCATGATGTCGAGGCGAAGTGAAGAATAAGCAATAGGAAATTATGTCTGTACAATCACGATCAGATAGGGGAACATTTCGACCTGTGGCTGGGCAACAAAAGACCGAAATCCTTTGGGATACCTATGGTGTTCCCCATATTTATGGTAAAGATGTCCAGAGTCTTTTCCACGCTTTTGGTTGGGCGCAAATGCACAGCCATGGTAACTTGCTCTTGCGCTTCTACGGTCAAGCCCGTGGACGAGCAGCTGAATACTGGGGAGAAAACTATGTAGAATCTGACCAGTGGGTGCGAACAATGGGTGTTCCTAGTCGCGCCCAGCAATGGTACGATGCACAAAATCCGACGTTTCGCAACTACATTGATGCCTTTGCTGCTGGGATTAACACCTATACTCAAAACCATGCTGAGTTAATTGACAATGAGGTTAAGGGGGTGCTGCCTGTCACAGGCGTAGATGTGCTAGCTCATCTCCATCGCTTGCTTAATTTCACCTTTATTGTTGAACCCCAGACTGTTGCCAGTTTAAGGGAAGAGTGGGAAAGTCCTCAGGATACTTCAAAAGAATTCAACACGCAAAACATCACACCCCAGAAACCCTTAGGATCTAACGGTTGGGCGATCGCACCTTCTCGTTCTGCCAGTGGCAATGCTATGCTGCTAGCCAATCCCCACCTCCCTTGGTCAAATTTATTTCTCTGGTATGAAGCTCAGTTCAATGCCCCAGGTATCGATACCTACGGCGCAACTTTGGTTGGTATCCCAGTCTTAACGATTGGTTTCAATGATAATTTGGGCTGGACTCACACGGTCAACAAATATAATGGGTGGGATGCCTACGAGCTAACCTTAGCTGACGGGGGCTACCGCTTTGACGGTAAAATTCACGCCTTTCAAACCGAAACACAAACGCTAAACGTTAGGCAGCCTGATGGGACTCTACAGCAAAAACCCTTGACTGTACAATGTTGCGTCCATGGTCCAGTTATCGCCCAGAAGGAGGGTAAAGCCCTTGCCTTACGGGTGGTTGGTCTTGACCAGCCAGGGGCATTGGAGCAATGGTGGAGGATGGGGCTTGCCAAAAACCTAACTGAATTTGAAGCGGCAATCAAGCCCTTGCAGATTCCCATGTTCACGGTGATCTATGCGGATCGAGAGGGGCATATCATGCACCTATTTAACGGTCAAGTGCCAGTGCGTTCACAGGGCGATTATGCCTACTGGTCAGGCATTATTCCTGGTGACACCTCGACTACCTTGTGGACTCAATTTCACCCCTACGGTGATCTGCCTCGCGTTCTCGATCCCCAAAGTGGTTGGTTACAGAATGCAAATGACCCCCCTTGGACAACAACGTTTCCAGCACCCCTTAAACCCGATGATTATCCCTCCTATATAGCGCCGCGAGGTCCGGTGGAGTTTCGGGCGCAACACTCGGCGAAAATGCTCAAGTCAGATGAATGGATTTCCTTTGAGAAAATGGTTGAGTACAAACACTCGACCCACGTAGAACTAGCGGAACGTCTGTTAGACGATCTAATTACGGCGGCACGGCAGCAAAGTGGAGAGGTAGCAAAAAACGCGGCGGATGTATTGGAAAACTGGGATCGTAAAACAGAATCCGATAGTCGTGGCGCCGTGCTGTTTGCATTCTGGAGTGAAGAAGTCGATTTCTCTAACTTGTTTGCTAGTCCCTGGAATGAGCAAGAGCCATTAACTACACCCAATGGTCTTGCCGATCCGGTTAATGCCGTGACAGCCTTGGAAGCCGCTGCTCAAAGGGTTATGGCAACCTATAGAACACTGGACGTACCTTGGGGAGACGTTTTTCGGCTATGCTCTGGTAATTTAGACTTACCAGCCAATGGAGGTGAGGTTGGCATTTTCCGCAACCTCTGGTTTAGTCCTTTAGAAGACGGGCGTTTTGAAGCCATTGGTGGGGATTCCTATGTTGCCGCGATCGAGTTTTCTAATCCAGTCCGGGCGATGGCACTTACCAGTTATGGGAATGCCACTCAACCCAACTCACCCCATGTTGGCGATCAGCTAGAGCTGTTTGCCAAGAAACAGTTGCGACCGATTTGGCGATCGCGCCAGGAAATAGAAGCTCACTTGGCTACTCGCGAGGTCTTGACTGATGTGGAATAAAACTACATCTGAAGTTCAATGTTTGTTGCAAAATTAAATAGATATTTTCTAGAAGATGGATTACCTCGTTGACCCTGGGGTTACCTATCCTAAACTTAATCCCCAGGCAAACTTACGTTTGTTTTGTTTTCCCTACGCCGGAGGTGCTGCTCGGATATTTCGGACGTGGAGTGATAGCTGTGCTAGAGAATGCCGAACTGATGCAGTTTATTCTGCCTATCCTGCGATCGGATTTTGCGGTACTTGAAACCTATGTTTACACCCCTAAGTCACCCCTGAATTGTCCGATTTCCGCGTTTGGGGGTTCGGATGATCCAGAAGCGACTTGGGATGATTTGGAAGGATGGCGGATTCAGGCTAGGGCTGCATTCTCATTGCGTATGTTGCCTGGAGATCACTTCTTTTTGCATTCAGCCGAGAGGTTGCTGTTGCCAATTCTTGCCGAGAATTGTCATTGACAAAGCGTGCGATCGCCTTTACTGTCTCTGAGCAGCGATCGCTAATTTGGTTCCCTCAATTTGACGCAACCGATCCATCACACTCACCACCCGACCATGATCAACTTTTTCATCAGCATTGACAATGACAAGGGATTCACTATTCGGCACAACTAAAGCGCGAACGGCTTCTTCAAGCGCCTCTAATTCAATCGGCTGGCGATTCAGGGCAATTTTTCCATCGGGCTGAATCGTAACCGTAATTTCAGTACTCGGCTGATTTTGGGCAGTTGTAGCATTCGGTAAATTCACCGACAACCCTTCTGAACGGGTCAAGTATAGCGTCGAAATAATGAAAAATGCCAAAATCGAGAAAATCACATCGATCATCGGCACGATGTTAATTTCTCCTGGCTTCTCTGACTCATCGGGAAGCCGCATAAACCTCTCTCCTTTGCTCATATTGACGACGATAAAGCAGTTCTAACTGACCGCCATATTCCTGAATCAACGCCAGTTGTCGCTGATAAAAGCTCCGGAAAATATTGGAGAAAAAGAGGGTGAAAATTGCCACAACCAACCCCATGACGGTTGAAACCAAAGCTTCGGAAATTCCCCCCGTGACTCCCGTCGTGCGGGTTCCGCCAACATCACCAATATTCAGGGAAGAAAACGCTGTTATCAAGCCCAAAATCGTTCCCAAAAGACCGAGGAGAGGAGAAATACCAACAATCGTATCAAACACGGTATTAAATCGCTTCAACGTTGGCAATTCTGCCTGAGCTGCACTCTCTAAAGCCAGACGGAATTCCTCCGGGTTGGGGTTGTCAAGCTCTAACGCTTCGAGAAAAATCTTGGCAATCGGCAAATCAGCATTCTGCTGTAGATAGTTGATCGCCACGTCTGGCTTTTCTCGGTAAAGCTTCAGAACGTCTCTCACAACTCGGCGTTGCCGACGAGTGACCCGAAACCAAAAAAACAATCGCTCTACAATCAGGGTGACTGCCGCCAGGGAAAATAGGAGTAGGGGCCAAGCGACGATTCCGCCTGACTGGAAAAATGGAATAATGGGCATAGCCTCTCTTGCAATTGTGATTCAACAAGCTCAGCCAGCTTTCCGGCGTACCGTGAGAGTACAAGCTGATAATTATTTTCAATAGATGTATTCCTAAATCGGTTTCCTTGTCAAGGTGTTGAGCGAAATATTTTTCGTTACTCAAGAGTCTGCTAGGACGTTTAGCGATCGCTTATCCAGCCAAAACCACGGATAATCGGGCGTTTAGCGACTCTTGGGGGGACTAAGTTCGGAACTCTTCCTACTTGACAGGAATAGTGAATTGGTGTAGTTAAGCCAATTTGTTGAAAATAACTATCAAAACAATTTTGTGGATATTCGTGACTAGGTTTGTCATGTTATACTTGCCAAGTTCATTTATTGTTTCACCGTTAATGCAACTTATATGCAATAATCTGGAGTGGTTGAGACGATAGGCGCTTGAGTAATCAGGAAAGGTGCGTAGCGTATGAGCATATCGAGCTTCTGTATAGAGCAGCACAAAAAAGAACAAGAGGCTCTCAAAAAGTTTCTCATCTACAGCTTTGCTGGGAGTGCGGTGCTGCATATAGTGCTAGCCCTTGGCATAAGCTGGGCTTGGGAAACAAGACCAGAACTTGCCGAAGACCCCATTGAAATCATACTTGTGGAGGAACCTGAAGTACCTAAACCAGAAGAACAACCTCTAAAAGAGACTCCAAAGCCAAAAGCAAAGACAGTTGAAACCCTAACTCCACCGCAACCGACCAAAACGCAGATACCAGAGCCAATTAAACCGCAGCAACGGGCTGACGCTTTACCTCAAAAACCCGTCCAGCAACCCGTACCTGCTCTACCAGCAACACCTCAAAAACCCGTAACGCCACCTGCACCCACCTCAGTAGAGCCACCCACTGAACCGACAAGGGAACGCAGCCCCGTTGTTACACCTCCCTCAGAACCCGTTCGTGAACCCTCAGAACCTGCTCTATCACCACCTGAACCCGTAGCCATTAATAATTCAGCACCGCCACGCCCAGAAAACAATTCCCAACCACTTCAGACTGACTCAGACGTAGGAAAACTTAGAGAACGCTTAAGCGAACCAACGACGACACAATCAACAGCACCACCCAATGATGACGCCTCTGAAGCCAACCCCACATCCCCAGGTGCAGTGGCAACCAATCCCTCTGCACCCCCACGACCCAGAGGAGTTTCTGGAATACTTTCTGATGCGTCAAAGATTACCGAAAACATCAGAGATCGCTTAGGCGGTAGCTTTTCAGAATCGACAGGTTCTCCAAGTGCCGAAGACTCAATGGCTGACCCTGGCTTGCCAGGAGCAGTGGCGACCAATCCCTCAGCCCCTACACGACCCAGCGGTACTTCCCAACCGCTTTCAGGTTCTTCTTCGGGTTCCCAACCATTCAGAGAAAGCTTGGGCGGTGGCAGTTCTGGCGAACGAGCTTCATCAAGTGAGGGCGACTCAATAGCTAATCCTGGCTTGCCAGGAGCAGTGGCGACCAATACCTCAGCTCCTACGCGACCAAAACCAGGGGGTAACGCAGGGGGGGATCGAACTGAAGATGGAGGCGGGGGATTGCGTTGTATTAGGGGGTGCAATCCCGATTATCCATCCTCTTTGGAAGGTGAGGAAGGGAGAGTCCCTGTCAATGTTGAGCTGGATAGAAACGGTAATGTAGTGAATGCGCGAGCGAGTGGAGGTACTCGCAGTAGACAATTTGTGCAAGAAGCGGAGGCAGCCACCAGGAGGATGAAGTTTACAAAACCTGAAGGTAGAGACCGTGTTACCGTCACAGTAAATATTAACTTTACACAACCAGGCTCTGAGTTTGATCGCCAAGCTCGCGAACGTCGAGAACAGAATGAGCGCGAACGCCAGCAGAGAGAACAGGAGCGTCAGGCGCAGCTCGAACAGGAACGCCAAGAACGGGAACGTCAGGCGCAGCTTGAACAGGAACGCAAAGAACAAGAACGCCAAGAGCAACTCGAACGCGAACGTCAAGAACAGCTCGAACGCGAACGTCAAGAACAAGAACGTCAAGAACAACTTGAACGCGAACGCCAAGAACAAGAACGTCAAGAACAACTTGAACGCGAACGCCAAGAACAAGAACGTCAAGAACAACTTGAACGCGAACGCCAAGAACAAGAACGTCAAGAACAACTCGAACGCGAACGCCAAGAACAGGTGGAAGAAGTACCCCCTCCCGAACCTACAGAGTAAGACTGTAACCCAATGCCAGATGCAATCTCTAAAAATAACTCAACAATTAGCCCCATCTATTTCAATTTCAATAAAGGAGGTATTTGTCTAATGCTTCGTACAATCGGACGATTCGGAATAACGTTACTTATTGCCTCAAGCGTAGATATTGCCAGCCATGTTATCAATCCCTCGATCGCAGTAGCAGGTGTTGTAACCTTACCCGATGGGGGTCGCTGTGAAGGGGCAATGAGCAACGGTAACCTCAACGGTGAAGTCGTCTGTGAATACGCGAATGGCGATCGCTATGAAGGAAACTTTGTCGATGGTAACAAGAAAGGTCAAGGCACCTACACCTTTGCTGATGGCGGTCGTTATGAAGGTGAGTTTAGCAACGACCAACCCAATGGCAAAGGTGTTCGGGTGTACGAAAATGGCGATCGCTACGAAGGGGAGTTTAAGGACGGTCAGCCTAACGGTACGGGAACCTACATTAGCGCCGATGGCGGTCGCTATGAGGGACAGTTTACGGATGGCAATCCCAGCGGTACAGGAGCCTTTATTTTAGCCAATGGCGATCGCTGTGAAGGCGAAATTCAAGACGCTAACCTCAATGGTATGGGGGTGTGCGACTATGCTAATGGCGATCGCTATGAAGGTGAACTGAGTGATGGTAAGGCGAACGGTCAAGGAGTCTACACCTTCTCTGAGGGGGGGCGCTACGAAGGAACGTTTAGCAATGGTCAGTTCAGTGGCAAAGGGGTTCGGGACTATCCCAATGGCAATCGCTACGAAGGGGAATTTAGTAATGGCAAACCCGAGGGTCAAGGCGTGTACGTCTTCGCTAATGGAAACCGCTACGAAGGTCAATTCAGTAACGGTAAATTTAACGGCGAAGGTGTTTTCACCGACGCCAATGGTAATCGTTACGAAGGACAGTTTAGTAACGGTAAGTTCAACGGCACTGGAATTTATACGTTTGCTAATGGCGATCGCTGCGAAGGACAGTTCAGTGAGGGTCAGTTAAACGGCAAAGCTGTCTGTAACTATGCCAGTGGGGATAGCTTTGAAGGAGAATTCCTCAATGGACAAAGGCAGGGAGAAGGTGTCTATATTTTCGCTGACGGAACCCGTGTGGAGGGAAATTGGGAAAATGGGGAGATTCAAAATTAGTTGGGGAATGGGGCTTTGGACATTGGCAGTGCTACAACCTTTCTAGTGGCGATTGGAATAGTTGATTGAGGGCAGAAGCGATTGGTAAGCAAGAGTGCTACGGCAAGAGAAACGAGTAGGGGGCGATCGCGCCTTTTACTCCCCGTGGGTTTGTCTCTGAGTCTGTTGATTCTGCTCGTCAGCTTGGTGGCAAGCATTACCTATGGTGCCGCCGATATTTCCTTCGATACTGTCTATGCCGCTTTAACCAACTTTGATGGCTCTACCGATCACCTGATTATCCGCACAGTCAGATTGCCGCGATCGCTGATTGCCATGCTAGTGGGTGCTGCCCTTGGGGTGGCAGGTGCCCTGATGCAGGGATTAACTCGCAACCCTTTAGCTTCGCCGGGAATCCTGGGAGTTAATGCGGGTGCGGCAATGGCAGTCGTCATCGCTGTTTTCCTCTTCGGCTCATCTTCCCTGAGTGTCTATGCTTGGTGTGCCTTTGGGGGGGCAGGTGTTACGGCAATCACCGTCTATTTGCTCGGATCTCTGGGTCGAGGGGGACTGACTCCACTCAACCTGACGATTGCGGGTGCGGCATTGACTGCCTTACTGTCCTCACTCACCACTGCCATCCTCATCCTTAGCCAACAAACCCTGGATGAAATCCGCTTCTGGTTAGCTGGATCGGTGGCGGGTCGGGATTTCACGTTGTTCTTACAAGTGCTGCCTTACATCGGCATTGGATTAGCGATCGCGTTTGCCTTAGGGAAACAAATGACCACCCTAACTCTTGGTGACGATGTGGCTAAAAGCTTGGGTCAACAAACCCTATGGGTGAAACTAACCGCCGCCGTGAGTGTGGTTTTGCTGGCAGGGAGCGCTGTCGCGGCAGCTGGTCCGATTGGATTTATTGGTCTGGTTGTTCCCCACATTGTCCGCTTTTTAGTGGGCGTTGATTATCGCTGGATTCTGCCTTATTCTGCCATTTTTGGTGCCATCCTACTCCTGGTCGCTGATATCACTGCCAGGGTGTTGATTAGTCCTCAAGAACTGCCCGTGGGAGTCATGACTGCTCTAGTGGGCGCTCCGTTCTTCATTTATCTGGCGCGGTTCAAGGTGAAACGGTGAGAAAAAACTGGCTAGTTATTCGTCCTCGACTGTTGCCTATATCGTTCCGTATAGAACGGCGCGTACCAACCGTACTACTCGTATTGGTTTTGGTGACTCTCGCGGCGATCGTGATCAATGTGGGGCAAGGGGAATATCCCATTCCACCATTGGCTGTTTTAAAAACGATTGTGGGGTTGCCGACGGCTAACCCCGACTATGCCTTTATTGTGAATGTGCTGCGGTTGCCCAGAACGTTAGTCGCCTTTGGGGTAGGAGTAGGATTAGCCATCTCTGGGACGATTCTGCAAGGACTGACACGCAATCCCTTAGCCGATCCCGGCATCATTGGCGTGAATGCGGGTGCGAGTTTAGCGGCTGTCAGTTTAATCATTTTATTTCCAGATGTGCCGCTGTTTGCCCTACCTTTGTCTGCCTTTGCTGGAGCGTTGGTTGTTGCCATCTTTATCTACCTTCTGGCTTGGGATCAGGGCAGTTCTCCCATCCGGTTAATTCTCGTCGGTGTCGGGATAGCCGCTATCCTAGGGGCTTTGACGAATTTAATGGTCACATTGGGGGAAATTAATAGTGTCAGTCAGGCATTGGTTTGGCTGGCGGGAAGTGTCTACGGACGGGGTTGGCAGCATGTCGGGGCATTATTCCCTTGGCTGGCGGTGTTTGTACCCCTGTCGTTGGCGCTTTCGATGCCACTGAATGCCCTCTCACTGGGAGATGACCTTGCCAGAGGACTGGGGGCGAGAGTGGAGTGGCAGCGGGGTTTGTTATTGCTCATGAGTGCGGCAATGGCGGGTGCGGCTGTGGCTGTGGCGGGTACGGTTGGCTTTGTGGGATTGATGGCACCGCACTTGGGGCGTCAGTTGGTTGGACCCAATCACGAAGGGTTAATGCCAACAGCAGCGCTGATGGGTGGACTAATTATTGTGCTGGCTGATTGGTTGGCACGGGTACTCTTTGCACCCATCGAGTTGCCCTGTGGTGCGATTACCGCCGCTGTCGGTGCCCCTTATTTTCTCTATCTGCTGGTTCGCAACCGCAAGCGATGACCCTATCTAATTTAGGGGTTGCTGAATAAGTGTTGTGGTGAGGGGGAGCGGGGGAAGCTGGGGAAGCTGGGGGAGCTGGGGGAGCTGGGGAAGCTGGGGAAGCTGGGGAAGCTGGGGAAGCTGGGGAAGCTGGGGAAGCTGGGGGAGGTGAACTCAAAACTCTACCTTACCTATTGCCCATGAAACACCGAGCGAAGCCGAGGTGTTGCCCATTGCCTATTGCCCATTACCCATTACCCATTGCCCATTGCCTATTGCCCATTGCCTATTGCCTATTGCCTATTCCCTGTTCCCTTTCCTAACCAAAATGTCCTGCTTTAGACGGATAACCAAATGAGCTTATTGTCAACTCGCCGACTTTCTCTGGCGTATGATGGAACACCTGTGATCACGAACCTCGACCTGGCAATTCCTGTCGGGAAGATTACGGCTTTGGTTGGACCCAACGGCTGTGGCAAATCAACCCTGTTGCGGGGACTGGCGAGGTTGCTCAAGCCTTGTGCAGGTACAGTTTACTTAGACGGGACTGATATTTTCAAGCGCTCAACCAAAGCTGTGGCGAAGCGATTGGGAATTCTCCCCCAAAGTCCAGTAGCTCCGGAGGGGTTGACGGTTCGAGATTTGGTCGCTCAGGGTCGTTACCCTTACCATAACTGGTTGCAGCAATGGTCAAAAGATGATGAAATCCTGGTGGAGAAGGCGCTTTTCATTACAGGGATAACCCAACTGGCAGACCGAGTATTGGACACGCTTTCGGGTGGACAACGACAACGAGCTTGGATTGCTATGGCACTAGCTCAGGATACAGAGATTCTGCTATTGGATGAACCGACAACGTTTTTAGACTTGGCGCATCAAGTCGAGGTATTGGATTTGTTGTATGAGTTGAACCAGAGCGAAGGGCGGACGATTGTTATGGTACTGCACGACCTGAATCAGGCGTGTCGCTACGCCAATCATCTGGTTGCCGTGCGCCAGGGTCAAGTTTATACAAAAGGAGAGCCAATGCAAGTTGTGACGGAGGCGATGGTGCGTGAAGTGTTTGGTTTGGAGTGTCGGATTGTGCCTGACCCGGTAGCGGGGACGCCAATGTGTGTACCAATGGGTCGTTGGGTGTAAGTAGGGGCTGCTGAATAAGTATTGGGGAGATGGGGAGCTGGGGAAGCTGGGGAAGCTGGGGGAGCAAGGGAAGCAGTGATACATTTTCCCTGATAGCGGTGCAAGGGTATGAAAGGGGTTTTACCTTATGTCCTTGAAGATAAGCTAATGTCCATGCTACTCAAAGCCTTGATAGCTAAGGGTTTTGGACTTGCGCCGCAAACCCTAAGTAGGTGGACACAATCAAAGCTAACGGTGGAGATCGTCATTTGTCATTCGTCATTC
Source organism: Coleofasciculus sp. E2-BRE-01 (assembly GCF_040221695.1). Classification (NCBI taxonomy): domain Bacteria; kingdom Bacillati; phylum Cyanobacteriota; class Cyanophyceae; order Coleofasciculales; family Coleofasciculaceae; genus Coleofasciculus; species Coleofasciculus sp. E2-BRE-01. Next base: position 88,125 of record NZ_JAVKEA010000190.1, read on the forward strand.
GTCATTCGTCATAAGCTGTTCGGCATTTAAACCTTAATGTCAAGAATGGCAAAATCCTTGTAGTGCGAGCATCTTGCTCGCTGCTAATATAGCACTACGCTCTAAGGTTAGGACAAAAAAAGAAAAATTTAAATCGCTTGACCCTGAATTTCGACAGGACTTCGGCGTGAGCGCGACTCGACTGAGCGCTCGCCGAACGTCTCAGTCGAACGCTCAATTGCCGCGAAGCGACGCCCTGAGTGTGCCGAAGGGTCGAAGGGTCAATCCCTTGTCAGCTAAGCTTTTGTCTTCACTATTGCCTATGACACACCGAGCGAAGTCGAGGTGTTGCCTATTGCCTATTCCCGCTTCGCGTAGCGCTATAACTGCATAGGTTCCAAAACGTCAGAGATATAAAGGGTTATGCTCCTTCCTACATAACCCCCTCAGGCAATATCTGAGGGTTTTTTTTGACTTTTCACCTTTTTTTCACAATTGTTCGATAGGTTTAATCATAGTTGTTACCCTGATGTGGAAGTGATTACCCACCCCCTGCTAAAATGGCGGGGGTCTTTTTTTGTCTATTTTTTTTTGTCAATGTTGGTCGGTGCGCCGATCATCAGCTTCATATCTTGATTTACACTCTTTACAGGGAAAACGCAATGACCAAGGATAATTAATGAGTTCAACACTTCAGCGTCAAATTCAGCAGTTTTACGACGCCTCCTCCGGACTGTGGGAACAGGTTTGGGGCGAACACATGCACCATGGTTATTATGGTCCGCTGGGTCGTGAGAAAAAAGGTCGGCGTCAGGCGCAGATTGATTTAATTGAGGAACTGCTGAATTGGGGTGATGTGCAGCACGCCGAGAACATCTTAGATGTAGGGTGTGGGATTGGCGGAAGTTCTCTGGACTTAGCCCAACGGTTTGGGGCAAAGGTACAAGGGATTACGCTGAGTCCCGTCCAAGCCGCCAGAGCAACCGAACGGGCAAAAGAGGCGGGGTTAGAGGCTGAGGTGGAGTTTCAGGTGGCTGATGCCTTGGATATGTCGTTTGCGGATAACTGTTTTGATTTTATCTGGTCGTTAGAAAGTGGGGAACATTTACCCGATAAGCATAAATTTCTGGCAGAATGCTACCGGGTTCTGAAACCAGGTGGGACATTTCTGATGGCGACGTGGTGTCATCGTCCGATTACGCCAGCCACGGGAGAGTTAACGGCAGATGAAAAGCAGCATTTAGAGCAAATTTACCAGGTTTACTGTTTACCTTATGTGATTTCATTGCCAGAGTACGCCGCAATTGCCCGTGAGTTATCTTTTGCGGATATTCGCACTGATGATTGGTCAGATGCAGTCGCACCGTTTTGGGATATTGTCATTGATTCAGCCTTTGAACCCCAAGCATTAATCGGTTTACTCAAAAGTGGTTGGGGTACAGTGCAAGCGGCGCTATCGTTGGGATTAATGAGTCGGGGGTATCGGCGGGGTTTGATTCGGTTTGGTGTACTCTCTGCTCAGAAACCATCTTTAAATCGCTTGACCCTGAGCGAAGTCGAAGGGTCAATCCCCTGAAGGGGTGACAAACTCGCGTAAAAGGTAGGTAGGGTATGGGGTGTGGGGTATGGGGTGTGGGGAAAATATTAGAGAAACTAACTGTGATGGTGATACGCCCCAATTTCGGGTTGAAAGGGAGCGATTTCTGGCTTCACATCCACGCCTAACTGATTCAACATCGCCTGTAAAACGGAGTCAGGTGACAAGCGTAAATAGTGGGGAGTGACTTCCAAGGGGACGTGGCGATTACCAAGGTGATAGGCGGCTCGCAGTAAACTCAGGGGATGGGGAGACGTAACGGTTAAAACAGGTTCGGGTTTCGCCGCAATCTGCACCACTATCTCACCTGTCTCAGATTGGAGTAAATCCCCATCATTGAGAATCGTCCCTCTCGGTAAACGCAGATACAAACCCTGACCCTCTGGGGTTTCAAAGCGGTAGCGTGTCCGGGTGCGTTCCTCGGCGGTGAGGGAAAGTGTAAAATTAGCGGAGAGTTTTGTCGCTGAGTTCAAGCGTTGCGTCAACGTCAGCATAAATTGCCCAATCTGTCAAGCTAAAGTGCAAGCTAAAGTGACCGTTTCAGGCGAATCAGTTGATTCTGAATTTGCCGTTGTAAATCGGGGTCGAATTGAGCTGTATTCGTAATAGCGTTAAATTGAGCCATGTTGAACCCCTGGCTTTCGCCAATTTCTTTGGCTTTATTGCAGTAGTTGACGGCAATTCCTTGGACATCAGAGGGGAGTTCTTTGAGAGAATCGGGTTGGGTACAGGTAATATTAGGAATCTGATCTTGGTTTATCTGTTGCTGAATTTCGCTGAAGGCAGTTTGACGGCTATTTTCGATCGCCAGAAGTGCCTTGGCGTAATTCCTGATTTCCTCTTCGGTGATAGTTTCGGCTGATAATGGGGAGATAGACGGACTTGCCTCTGGAGTGGAGTTAGAGGAACATCCAGAGAGAATGAGGGCGAGTGCGGTTACACAACTCGTCCAGGAAATCCTATAGGTTCGCGATCGCGCCTGTATGGGCATGGAATCCGATTCAAGTAGCAACGGCAAAGTGTAGCTCTATTTTGACAGGTTTTGACCGTTTGGATCTCAGGAACTTAGTAAAACTCAGGGTTCTTGCTTATATCTAGAGTTCCTTACCGAGCGTTATGATACCACAATAGGGGCTTATCGTTGGCTGGATTCTTGCTGTCTTTGTAATGCATCTTGAATCCGCTGTCGTAAATTACCATCTTTTTCCGCCAGACGTGTAATTTGATTGAATCGGGAGGGGGTTAAATAATTATTCACCAGCGCTAAAGCTTGGTTACAATAAGTATTGGCAATTTTTCGCGCCTCCTGAGACGGCAGTTGATTGATGGTTTCTGAGCGATGACACTGGATATCAGGAATGTTGCCATTTACGATTTTTTTAATTTCGTTATAGGCAACTTGGCGCAAGGGTTCCATGGCTAAAACTGCTCTAGCATAGTTGGTAACTTCCGCCTCGGTAACCGCTTGTTGAGCATAGACAGCACGGCTGAAGTCCAAACTTAGAGACTGTCGCGAAAGTTCGGGAATGAACCCAGACAGTAAACCTAAGCTGGTTAGTGCAGCTACAATAAGTGGACGAGAGAAACGAGGCACATGAGGGTGATTACAGTAGGACGTGATCATGACGATCGCAAATAATTAAACAGTACACAACAAAACCCAGAGTGGGCTTGTTTTTCCTGAACTATTTTAGGGGATAGAAGTTCCGCTGTCGGGTGTCGGGTGTTGGGTGTTGGGTGTGGTGTCGGGTGTGAGGGTGTGAGGGTGTGGGGTATGGGGTGTCGGGTGTGGGGAAGTTGGGGAAGCTGGGGAAGCTGGGGAAGTTAACTTAAAACTCTACCTTAACTATTCCCTATTCCCTGACAAATGACCAATGACAAATGACCAATGACCAATGACCAATGACAAATGACAAATGACAAATGACAAATGACAAATGACAAATGACGAATTAATGACAAATTTGACACAATTTTATCACTTGAGTTTGCAGAGTGGAGAGTCCCTCAGCACCTCGTTTTAGGCTAACCTCTAACTCTAATAAAACTCGTAGCGTTGCCATTAATTGATCCAGGCTGAGGTGTTGCACATCTTTCTTCAGAAAGTAAATACGCTTAGGGTTACCAACTTCGGCGGCGTTAGCAATAACTTTTATATCCTTTTCTCCCTCACTCATCATTAGCTTCACCCATAACCATGTGCGAAATTGTCCCACAAGGGTGGCGATAATTCGTAATGGGTGTTCGTTGTTGTTGATTAAGTCAGCAATCAATCCTAATGCTTTAGTTGTATCGCCTTTGAGGATACTCCCGGCTAATTGTAGGCTATTGTGAGTTGTGGTGGTGACTAACGTAGAAACAGCGCGTTCATCTAAGCTAGTCGTCTCATCGCCAGCGTAAAGGCGTAATTTGTCGAGTTCGTTGGTAAGTTGACGGGTATTGTTACCCACTGTATCAGCCAGGAGTTCAGCCGCTAGGGGAGTGAGTTTAACACCAGTGGTTTGGGCGTAGGATTTAACCTGTTGGACTAATTCCTCGGTTTTCCAGGGGGGAATTAGCGGAAATTCTCGGATTTTGGCGTGTTTTTGCAGCAGTTTGGTGGATTTGAGCCGTCCATCGGGGCGATTATGACTGGTGAGCAGTAATATAGATTCTGGTGGAATGGCGGGGAGAGTGCGTCCAAGTTCAGCGAGAACATTTTCGGAACAGTTTTGGCAAACGGTGGTATCGACTAGCCAGACTAATCGTCCTCCCATCCCAAATGGGGGAGTCATCGCTTGATTGAGTCCCTGAATTACGGCATCGGGTTGGTCTGGGGGAATTCTATCATAGTTAAAACTCAGCCAGTTGGGGTCGAGGACGGACTGGCGCAATTCTTTGACGGCTTGGGTAAGGGCGAAGTCATTGTCTCCCCAATAAAGATAAATTGGCATAAGGACGTTTAGCGTATTCGGAGGAAATTCAACGTGGATGATACTTATCCAACCTATGTCAATCGGGTGGCGAGGATGACTGTACCCGATAGTTATCACTCCCAGTTACCCAATATCCAGGAGTCACCGAAGTTTGAGCATCTGGCTGATGGCACAACTAAGGCGGTTAATTTTCCAGGATACACGGTGATGACTCCACCCTGGGAGGATGAGTCGGAGAATGGGGCGTTTTATGGGAGTTTACAGGAGTTACAAGGGATATTAGAGCAGGAATTGCCCAGTTTCATGATATCGCTTCCGCCTGAGAGTTTTCATTTCACGCTGGCGGATTTAATTTGGGAAAATAATTATCGGGATGCGGTGCAGAATAATCCAGAGTTTGATCCACAACTTCAGGGACGCATTCGAGAGAGTTTTGGGCAATATCAGGAGTTGTATAGGAGTTCTTATCCTATATATTGGCAGTTTTTTGGCGTGATTGTTATGCCCCGTGCGATTGGGGTTTGTTTGGTGCCAAAAGATGAGGAGTCTTATCAACGAGTGGTTGAGTTCCGGCGTTGTCTTTATCAAAATCCGGGATTAATTGGTTTGGGGGTTGAGCAGCAGTACCATTTTACGGCGCATATTACGTTAGGATACTTTGGAAAAATTCCAGCACAGCTTGAGCGCGATCGCATTAGTAGTATGTTATCGGATTTGAATCAGCAATGGTTAGCGAAGGAGGATAATTTATTCTGGGTGAAGCGGGCTGAGTTGCGGAAGTTTGATAATATGACTCATTTCTATCGCAAATCGGATTTTCCGGTTGTTGAGTTTTGATCTGAGTTAGTGTGGGGTGGGGGCAATGTTTACGTTGATAAGTTTAAAACCCGCCCTCTTTTAGGTTGTTAAAGATGGGATTTGTGTATTTGCGGTGTGAATGGTTTTGTCTCAAGATTGAATCGTTTTTAACGCAGAGGTTCGCAGAGGTAAGCGCAGAGGGACGCAGAGGGTTTGGCGTTAGTTGTGAGTAGGAGATGGTAGGATGTATTTGGCTAAGTTTCGATTGTATAACTATAAATCGTTTCGGGATTCGGGTTGGTTGGAGTTTTCGCCCGGTATCAATATTATTGTGGGACAGAATAATTCAGGTAAGACGGCGCTGTTGGAGGCGCTGACGCTGAATTTTGAGAATGTGCCGCATCGGAGTTTGAGAACCTTACCCAATTCAGATTCACGATTAGATGATGAATCGAGGGCGGCAATTATAGTAAGTTTATCCAAGGCAGAATTTATTGATTTCATAAACAAATTACCTGAGCATTCCTTTGGGATATTGCCGCACAATCATCAAAAATTAAAAGAATTTGTTGACCTTTTACAAGAATGGTTATACAGTCCTAAGGACATTAACATTCAAGCTTCTCAAGCCGGAAATTCATATATTGAAGATAATGAGATACAAGTCAATGATCTCAAGACTACTATGAAGCTTTACCATGTCACAAAGAACAATCGGAAGAGCCTATTGATAACAAATCATCAAACAAGAATAATTTATTTTGAGGTGCTAGGGGATAATAAATTAAAGGTTGGCAATGAAATAACTGTTGAGGGAGATAGAAAATATATTTGGATTACGATATTTAATAAATTTAAATACCGTATATATCGTTTTCAGGCTGAACGTACCGCTCGGTCAATATGTGCTTCTGGAAGTAGCCGTCATCTAAAATCTGATGCATCTAATCTTCCTGAAGTTATCAATAAACTAGAGGAGCGAGGAAATCGAAAAATATTTGATAAGTTTAATGAGTATGCATCAAGGATTTTTCCAGAAATACAAGAATTTTCTGTTCGTAATATAAAGTCCAAAGCAAAACCCTCGCTGTTCTCTTCTTCAATAGAGATTTTAGTGTGGTCGAAAGATGCTGCTGAAAATGATAGAGAGGATTTAGCGATTCCACTTTCAGCTTGTGGTACTGGAATTGGTCAGGTATTGGCAATTCTCTACGTTGTTCTTACTTCCCAAGAACCGCGAACTATTATTATTGATGAACCCCAATCCTTCCTACATCCGGGTGCAGCAAAGAAACTAATCGAAATTCTCAAAGAGTTTCCGCAGCATCAATATTTTATCGCCACTCACTCACCCAGGATTATAGCGGCGGCGAATCCTTCTGCTATTGTGAAGCTGCGATATGAGGATGGGGAAAGCAAAGCCGAGGTGATGAATCTGAACGATATTAAGGAACAGCGTTCTCTATTAACTGACTTAGGCGTTAGATTATCCGATATTTTCGGGATGGATAATATTCTCTGGGTGGAAGGAGAAACGGAGGAAGACTGTTTTCCTCTGATTCTAGAGAAATTAGCGAAAACATCTTCTGTAAGAGGACTGCAAATTCTCAGAGTTAGAAAAGTTGGAGATTTTCAGCAGAAATCCACTAAAGCGGCTGAAAATATATTTTACATCTATGATCGCCTGAGTAGTCGGATCAGTTTATTTCCGGATCAGATGCGGTTTGTATTTGATCGAGAGAATAAGTCAAATGCGGAAATTGACAAGCTAGAAAGGGAACGTCCTAATTTGTTCTTTCTCCCTCGCTGTATGTATGAAAATTATCTGCTGCATCCACAAGCAATCACTACTATTATCAATGATGAGTATAAAGAATATCTTCCACCGGAAGAAGTTGATACAGTCAAAGTCTCTGAGGCGGATGTTGAGCAAAAAATTGCTGATAAGAAACGTCAGAAGCGTTACTTTGACTCGAAAGAGTTTCAGGAAGACAAGCTAAAGGATTTAGACTGGGTTAACCAGAATATTCATGCAGCAAAGCTGCTCAAGGATTTGTTTTCGGAGTTATCTGAAAAACGAATAGAATTTCGGAAAACTTGGCATTCTTTCAAGCTTACTGAGTGGTTACTAGAACATGAACCTGAAAAAATGACTGAACTTGCTGAGTTTTTACAGGGGGTAATTGAAGGGAATAGTGTTCAAGATTAAATTTCGGTTGAGTTTGTAGATCAATGTAATGGTGCGTTACGCTACGCTAACACACCCTACAGATTAAGGCTTTTAATTAGAATATTTAGTTCGCGACTCATTTAGGGAAAATAACGATAGATAATTTCTATGAACCCGCTAAATCATCCAATTCTAGAGCAAAGTTTTGCTATCATTGACCAAGAAATTGGCGAACATAAATTCACACCTGATGAATATGCAATTGTTCGGCGGGTGATTCACAGTACCGCTGATTTTGAATTGGCTAAACTGATTTATTTTAGTCCAGAGGCAATTACATTAGGAATTACCGCCATCCAGAATAAAGTCCCGATTATTACTGATGTGGGTATGGTTAAACAGGGAATTATGGGAATGGTAAGTAAGACGTTTGAAAATCCGGTAATGGCGGCGGTTGAACAAGCATCGGTGGCGCTTCCTGGGAAAACTCGCACGGAAACGGGTTTATTAAGTTGTTATTGTCAGTTTCCTGAAGCCATTTATGTGTTTGGTAATGCACCGACTGCACTCTTAGCATTATGTGCTGAGTTACAACAAGCTTCAGTAAAACCAGCTTTGGTTATTGGCGCACCTGTAGGATTTATTTCGGTTGTGGAAGCAAAAGAGACTTTAGTAAAAACCCCAGTTCCGCAAATTCGGATTAATGGGCGCAAAGGGGGTTCCCCTGTTGCGGCGGCGATTCTTAATGCTTTAATTGTCTTAGCGTGGGAAAATTCGTGAACTTAACTTATAAGCGTTTGTAGTAAGCGCTTGTAGTAAGTGCTTTAGCGCTTCTGGCACTGAAGTGCCTACTACGAACCCAGTTACCTTGTGGTGGGCAAGAGCAATAAACGATATGATAAAAAATTTAAGGATTCTAACTCTTGCCCACCCTACATGAAATATTAATAACAAATAACGAATAACAAATGACAAATGATATTCATGTAGTCGGAATCGGTTTAGATGGCGTGGCGGGACTCACAGAATCCGTGAGACAATTAGTAGAACGGGCGACGCTGTTAGTGGGGAGCGATCGCGTCCTGAGTTACTTCCCTGATCATCCCTCACGCCGCCTGGTTTTGGGCGATTTGACGCAGGTGATCCGCGAGATTCGTCGCCAGTTGGCTAAGAATGAGCCAAATTGCTGTATCATTGTGTTAACCAGTGGCGATCCCTTGTTTTTTGGCTTGGGACGTTTATTATTAGCTGAATTGCCACCTGAACATCTCACGTTTCATCCCCATGTCAGTGCGGTACAATTAGCATTTAGTCGGGTGAAAGTCCCTTGGCAAGATGCGGTGACAATTAGTAGTCACGGGCGTTCTTTAGAACGGTTAACCCAAGCGCTACAACAGGGAACCGATAAAATTGCCGTACTGACGGATAAAATAAATACGCCGAGTGCGATCGCAAATCTATTACTTGATCTGGATTTACCGTGTGAGTACCAGTTTTGGCTGTGTGAAAATCTTGGTGGAACCGATGAACGGGTGCGGTGTTTGCCTGTGGATGCGGTACACTTAGAAGCGATCGCGCCGCTGAATGTGGTGATTCTCCTGCGTCAGTCTGAATCTAGTGATACACCTATAGATGTCGCCACTTTACCTATATTAGGGCTATCCGATCAAAGTTTTGCCAGTTTTCGCGATCGCCCGGGTTTAATGACTAAGCGAGAAATCCGTACTCTGATTTTAGCGGAACTATCCCTACAACCGGAACAAATTATCTGGGATATTGGTGCAGGAACAGGTTCCGTCTCGGTTGAAATTGCCCGATTATCGCCGACGTCTCACGTCTATGCGATCGAAAAAACGGCGATGGGAACGGCTTTAATTGAACAAAATTGCCGCCGTTTACAGGTTACGAATGTTACCTCTATCTATGGTACAGCACCGGATATATTATCTCAACTGCCCACCCCCCAGCGGGTGTTTATTGGCGGAAGTGGCGGGAATTTGTTAGCGATTTTAGAACGAACCCAGGCACAATTAGGAGATAATGGCATAATCGTGTTAGCCTTAGCCACCTTAGAACACCTGAATCAGGCAGTCAACTGGTTTAGCGATCACGGTTGGACGTATCGATTGTTACAAGTTCAGCTTTCCCGTTCCATTCCCGTCGCCCAACTCACCCGTTTTACCCCCCTGAATCCGGTGACGATTATTCGAGCTATGCGATCGGATAAAATAGAGGGTGCTGAATAGGTATTGGGGTGGGGTTATACCAAATCCGCCTTTATCACCCCCTTTTTCCACGGCGATTGAAATCGCTGCTACACAAACAAAGTCCGCCTGCGCGGACTAGGTTATAACGGGGGTAGCGTTCCCCGGATTTGGTATTAGAGAGCAGGGGAGCAGAGGGAGCTGGGGGAGCCATGTAGAGACGTGCCATGGCGCGTCTGGAAGCTGGAGAAGCATAACAATAATCCCTCTTGCTCCCCTCTCCCAAGCTTGGGAGAGGGGCTGGGGGTGAGGGCTGTTTAAACCACCAAACCCACCCTGATTCATACGTCGTAGATTAAGAGACGTGCCATGCTACGTCTGTCATCAGTGACATGAAGCAAGTTACAGTTTATCTCAACCATGGAAAACACTGTACCGGAAGCTCCGATAACGGCAGAACCACCATCGAGAACCATATCTTGTATCCCGGTGATATGTGTATTGTTGATCCCGCCAATTCCAAAAAACACAAATACAGAGGTAGAATTGGCAGACTGGATGGCACTCAACGAAAAGGAATTCCCCGACTTTGTTTCACCGACAAAAAAGGGGGTTATGGTTACATCAATCCCGTTGATCTCTCCCCTCTCCCCGCCAATCTTCCCGCCATAACCAGCATTAAATCATCGTCCCAAAAACCCCATCCCACTTTTTCGGTAGACTTACCGCCAAAAGTTCCCGGCGATAAAGACAGTCTACAACGTGCCATCTGCCTTTTGGGAAATCGCACTAAATCCGAACTGAAACAGAAACACCAAACCGAATTAAGAGAGCTAATTGGCACCTATCCCAACGCCCAGAGAGCCGCCGATTGGAAGAAAGGATTAAAGCAAGTGGTTAAACAGTCGGATTGAGGGAGATGAGGGAGATATGCTATGGCACGTCTGTGTGTAGGGGCGGGTTTAGGGAATAATATTGATGGCTATCCCTAGCTTAGCTGCAAAACCCGCCCCGACCAAATGACGAATGACAAATGACGAATGACAAATGACCAAAACATTTCGCCAACTCCTCCAACAACCCGAAACCCTCATCCTTCCGGGCGTATACGATTGCATCAGCGCCAAACTCGCCGAAAAAATCGGCTTTGAAGCTATCTTTACCAGTGGGTTTGGCATTTCCGGTTCCACCCTCGGTAAACCCGATTACGGTTTTCTCACCGCTACCGAAATGCTGAATAGTGTTGGACGAATTGCTGAATCCGTCACCATTCCCCTTATCGCCGATATTGATACCGGGTACGGAAACCCCCTCAATGTCATCCGTACCGTAACCGATATCGTTAGACTTGGTATAGCCGGAATTATCCTCGAAGACCAAGAGTTGCCTAAGAAATGTGGTCATTTTGCCGGAAAACGGGTGATCCCCGCCGCAGATCATATTCAGAAAATCCGCGCCGCCGTTCACGCTCGTGGTAAAAGTGAATTAGTGATCATTGCCCGTACTGATGCCCGTGCGCCCTTGGGACTCGACGAAGCGATTAATCGCGGACGTGCCTATTATGAAGCTGGAGCGGATATTATCTTTATAGAAGCCCCCCAATCTATTGAAGATTTACAGGCGATCGCATCAGCACTTCCTAATGTGCCTCTGTTTGCCAATATGATAGAAGGGGGCAAAACTCCGGTGCTGTCGGGTCAACAATTGCAAGCGTTAGGCTTCAAAATCGTCGTCTATCCCCTCTCTGGCTTATTTGCAGCGACTAAAGCCATGATGGACTGTTTGACTCATTTGCGCCAACAAGGGACTACCGCAGGCTTTTCCAATCTCGTCTCCTTCCCAGAATTTGAGCAGCTTATTGACGTACCGCACTATCGCCAACTCGAACAGCAGTTCACTGTATCAGAAGAACCACCGCAGGGGGAAGCGTGAGGATGATGGGGGAGATAGTGTAGAGACGTAGCATGCTACGTCTCTACATGCTGATCCGGTTGACCAATAGAAGAATGTCGGTATACATGGGTAGAAAGAGACGCCATCTTCAAAACTTAACCGGAATACCCTGAAATCCCCTGTAGACGGCAACTACACCCAACCATTACGGTTCTGCCCACTGATAGAGTCCATCATACAGAGGTAAAGTGTTAGTAGAAAGTACATAAAAATTTACAAATAAGGGTAAATCGTTTACCCCTTCAGCCAATCATATACCGCTCGGCAAAGGAAACCAACCATGTTTGAACATTTTACAGACAGAGCTATCAAATCGATTATGCTCGCCCAAGAGGAAGCCCGTCGCCTGGGACATAACCTCGTGGGAACGGAGCAAATCCTCCTGGGATTGTTGCGAGAAGGAACCAGTGTCGCGGCGATTGTCCTGAAAGAGATGGATGTCACCCTAGAATCAACCCGGAAGGTGGTCGAAAAAATCATTGGTCGCGGATCAGGCTTTGTTCCAGCAGAAATTCCCTTCACTCCCAAAGCCAAACGCCTGTTTGAGCAATCCTTCAAAGAAGCTCGACAACTGGGACATAATTATATCGGTCCAGAGCATTTGTTACTCGCTATTCTGCAAGACAGCGACAGCGTTGCGGGTAAAGTGTTGCAAAGTTTAGGCGTTAATCCCTCCACCGCCCGCACTAAGCTGATTCAAGCCATTGGCGAAGTAGCAGCGGCTGCAACCGCTAGAGGACCCGGTACTTCAATGATGGGTCGCACCTCAAAGTCCGCCACCCTGGAAGAGTTTGGCAGGAATCTCACCCAGTTAGCCTCAGAAGGTAAGTTAGACCCTGTGGTGGGTCGTGTCAAGGAAATTGAACGGATTATCCAGATTTTAGGACGCCGCACCAAGAATAATCCCGTATTATTGGGAGAACCGGGCGTTGGTAAAACCGCGATCGCAGAAGGGTTGGCGCAACGGATTTCCGATAATCATGTGCCAGAACTGTTGGAAAATAAGCAGGTGATCAGCCTGGATATCGGATCACTGATTTCCGGGACTCGTTTCCGGGGTGATTTCGAGGAACGCATCAAGAATATAATGGCGGAAGTGCGTGAAGCCGGAAATATTATCCTGGTGATTGACGAAATCCATACCTTAGTCGGTGCTGGGGCGTTAGAAGGCGGATTAGATGCAGCAAATATCCTCAAACCCGCATTAGCACGAGGCGAACTCCAGTGTGTTGGGGCGACGACATTGGATGAATACCGCAAACATATTGAGCGAGACGCCGCCTTAGAACGCCGTTTCCAACCGATTATGGTGGGTGAACCCTCGGTTGAGGAAACCATTGAAATTTTGCAGGGATTACGGGATGCTTATGAGCAGCATCACCGAGTAGAAATCTCTGATCATGCGTTAGATGCAGCGGCGAAACTGTCCGATCGTTATATTAGCGATCGCTTCTTACCGGACAAAGCCATTGACTTGATTGATGAAGCTGGAAGCCGTGTGCATTTGATTCATTGTCAGCCGTCTCCAGCCACGCGAGACATCAAACGTCAAATGCGTCAGGTAACCAAAGAAAAAGAAGAAGCCGTTCGTCTCCAGGACTTTGAGAAAGCCGCCCAATTGCGCGATCGCGAACAGGAACTGGAAACTCAGCTTCAGGCGATTCTGCAAGAGGAAACCGACGAAGATACCCCTGTGCAGACACCTCTGGTAAATGAAGAAGATATTGCCCACATTGTCTCCTCCTGGACAGGTGTACCCGTCAACAAGCTGACCCGATCCGAATCAGCCCTGCTGCTGCACATGGAAGATACCTTGCACCAACGCTTAATTGGTCAAGAAGAAGCCGTTACCGCCGTCTCCAAAGCGATTCGGCGGGCACGGGTGGGGTTAAAAGACCCGAATCGACCCATCGCTAGCTTTATCTTCTCTGGACCGACAGGAGTGGGTAAGACGGAATTGGCGAAAGCATTGGCGGCTTACTTCTTCGGGTCAGAAGAGGCGATGATTCGCTTGGATATGTCCGAGTACATGGACCCGCACACTGTCTCTAAGCTAATCGGTTCGCCTCCCGGATTTGTCGGCTATGACGAAGGCGGTCAACTTACAGAAGCCGTCCGGCGTCAACCCTACACGGTACTCCTGTTTGACGAAATCGAGAAAGCACACCCCGATGTCTTCAATAGCCTCTTACAACTGTTGGATGATGGTCGGTTGACAGATGCCAAGGGTCGTACCGTAGACTTCAAGAACACCCTGATTATCATGACCTCGAACATCGGTTCGCGGGTGATTGAAAAAGGTGGCGGTGGTTTCGGATTTGAAGATTCAGACAACCTGGCTGAATCTCAATACAACCGGATTCGTAGCCGTGTGAATGATGAACTCAAGGACTATTTCCGTCCAGAATTCCTCAATCGCCTTGACGATATTATCGTCTTCCGTCAGTTAAACCGCGATGAGATTAAGCAAATTGCTGATCTCCTCCTGGTGGAAGTTTCCACTCGCTTAGTTGAACAAGGAATTACCCTGGAAGTGACGGAACGGTTCAAAGAGCGTTTAGTTGAAGAAGGGTATGATCCCAGTTATGGGGCGCGACCTTTACGTCGGACGATTATGCGGCTATTGGAAGATAGTTTAGCGGAAGCCATGTTAGCGAGTGAGATCCTTGAGGGAGAAACCGCTGTGGTTGATGTAGATGAGAATGGTGAGGTGAAGGTTTTACCTGGTGAATCGCCAGCGCGATTGCTGCAACCTGTTGGTTAAAATTTAGCAACCTAGACGTAGCATGTAACTTGTTCTAGACGTAACATGCTACGTCTTTTTTTTTACAACTTTTTTACCACCAAAACCACCGAATTAGCCACGTCACCAAAGCCGCAATAAAGACGATAACATCCACCTCAAGCTAGAAGTTCCGGGAATGGAACCCAAGGATTTAGATGTGCAAGTCACCAAAGATGCGGTGATGATTAGCGGCGAACGCAAATCTGAAGCCAAGACTGAAGAAGGAGGAATGACGCGCAGTGAATTCCGTTATGGTAAGTTCCGCCGTGTGATTCCCTTACCCGGACAAGTTGAGAATACGCAAGTCCAAGCTGACTATAAAGACGGCATTCTAAATCTCAATATTCCCAAGGCGGAAGCAGAAAAGAATAAAGTATTTAAAGTGAACCTTGGCTAATCAGAATCGGTGAGAATTCAGATTAACTAGGCTTGTAGACAGCCCTCACCCCCAACCCCTCTCCCAAGCTTGGGAGAGGGGAGCCATCAACTGATAGTAATAGAGACAAAGATTAATTAGGGGCTGATGAACAAAACCGAAACCCTTACCCATCAATACTTTGAGCTTTATTGACAGAGGGTTTGATTCAAGGAAATCGGGTAGTATTCTTTAAATGTATGGCATCACCTTGCTCAGGAAAAATGTACCCTTGCTCCCCCAGCTCCCCCAGCTTCCCCAGCTTCCCCTCACCACAACACTTATTCAGCAGCCCCTAATTAGGGCGAGTTTTGGTGAGCCGTTATCGGTGAGGTCGGACTGGTTTTGTTGTACATTTGTTGGTGAGGAGGGCGGGTTTTGTTGTTCCGTTATTTCAAATAGCTAACGTTAATTCCTAAACCCGCCCCTACAGTTCCTAAACCCGCCCTTACATTAGTTTCTCGCCCCTACAATTGATGCTAATCATTATTAATTCCCAATCTCCTGAAGCGCCTGTCGCACATCATCCCTAATCTTTTCAGCACATCCTTTGACAGGTTTATGACAGTAATCTGCCACCGATAAAGGTGAACCAATACGAATATCAACATCGCATCCCTTGTGCGGTACAGGTTGACTGTAATGAATCCGAATTGGCACAATTTTAATCCCTAAACCCGGTTGATCCGTTTCTGCATGGAGCGCAATCCGAGCCAATCCTGGTTCTAAGGGTTGGATTTCTTCTGTCCGAAAAATATCGCCTTCAGGGAAAATAACCAGAACTTTTCCCTTCTCCAATAACTCAATTCCGTGACGCAGACTGGAAATTCCCGGATGTTTAGGATCAACGGGGAATCCGCCTAAACGACGAATAAACCACCCTTGCACGCCTTTCATTTCATCAATCGACACCATAAACTGTAAATCTCGTCCGGTAATATCTCGACCAGCGGCATAAGCTAACATCAGCGCATCCCAGCGAGACCGATGGGTGGGTGCAAAGATAACTGGATTATCTTTGGGTAAATTCTCCCGTCCCTTGACCTGAATCTTGTCAAAGTAAAAGGGCAAAACTAGGTGACGCCCTAGGGGATAGACTAGGCGCACTAACCAAGGGGAAATATGAGAGGTAGTTGCCTCTTCCTTGGTATTGGTGGAATGGTCTTGAGTTTTGTCAGGGGATTTAGTCTGGCTCATTGTGGCAATTGGTGATGTGCAAGCCAAAAATTTTCATTACAGCTTTACCTTAAGTGTTATGACCTAGACTATCCTCTGCCTAAAGGTTGATGACGTTAGTTCGTAGTTCGTAGTTCGTAGTAAGGGCTTTAGCCCTTATCAAGGGAGGCAGCGCCAGAGAACGAGACTGGACTAGGGCGGGTTTTGTTGTTCCGTTATTTCAGCAATAGCTGACGTTAGTTCCTAAACCCGCCCCTACATTAGTTTCTAAACCCGCCCCTACAATCGAATGTAATTGCACAAAAATCTGCCTGTTGAATGGTGCAAGACTTCCTTCACCTATGCAACCTTCAAATTAGGTACAGATACTCAAACAACAATATGTCTTATCATTACGAACTCCTCATCATTGGTGCAGGGTCTGGCGGACTAGCAGCAGCGAAACGAGCCGCTGCTTATGATATCAACGTTGCTGTGGTGGAAAAAGAATCTCTAGGTGGCACTTGTGTCAATCGCGGCTGCATTCCCAAAAAATTAATGGTTTATGCGGCTGATTTTGCATTACAAGATCAACTCGCCACCAGCTATGGCTGGAGTGAATGTCAACGGCAAATCAATTGGTCACAATTTCTCAGCAAAATCCACCACCATATCGATAAACTGAATCAATCCTATCTGCAAACACTGGAGGAGGCGGGAATCGACCTGATTCGCGGTCAAGCCAAATTTGTGGATGCTCATACGATAACTGTAAGCGATCGCCAAATTACTGCCAATAAAATTATTATTGCTGTGGGTGGGCATCCCATCGTACCCAATATCCCTGGCAAAGAGCATGGGATTACCTCCCGCGAAATGTTTCACCTGCAAGAATTGCCCAAACGACTGGCAATTATTGGCGGCGGCTATATTGGTGTAGAATTTGCCAGTATGATGGATGCTTTGGGATCTGAGGTCACGCTGATGGATGTCGAGGAGTCAATCTTACCTGGGTTTGATCACGATATCCGCATGTCTGTCCAAAGGGCTTTAAGTCAACGGGGAATTCGGATTCTGACTCAAACGACAGCCAAAGAAATTAGCCAAGGAAGCGATGGAATCCAACTCAGCTTATCTGGGGACTATCAGGAAACCCTGAACGCCGATACTGTCTTAATTGCCACCAGTCGCGCCCCCAATACGAAAGATATGGGTTTGGAAAACACGGAGGTGAACGTCAGTGAAAAAGGTGTCATTGAGGTGGATGAGTACAGCCGCACGACACAGGATACTATTTTTGCCATTGGCGATTGCACCAATCGTATCCCCTTAACCCCCGTCGCCATCGCTGAAGGTCAAGCTGTTGTAGATACGGCAATTGGCAACCAGCCCCAGTCGGTTAATTACGACGATGTTCCCTCTGCGGTGTTTACCCGCCCAGAAGCGGCGACTGTGGGAATGACACAAAGCAAGGCGCAGAAAAAATTTGGTGACTCTGTGCGCTGCTACCGCACTGAATTTAAACCCATGCTTTACAGCCTGAGTGAACAAGACGAAAAAGCGATGATCAAATTAATCGCTGAGGGAGAAAACCAACGCATCGTGGGCGCTCAGATGGTGGGTGAACATGCGGCGGATATTATGCAAACTCTTGCCGTGGCGATTCGTCAGGGTGTCAACAAGCAAGAGCTAGATGCGACGATTTGTATCCATCCCACCATCGGAGAAGAGGTTCTTACGCTGGAGTAATGGGGAAGCCAATTCTATTTTCGGCAAATTGTATTCAGGCACACATTGGTACACTCAGACAAATTACAAATGATAATACTCGTCCCCCTATAATTGAGTAAAATCAAGAGCAAAGTAGCCCAAATGAGTGCAACAAATAGCGCTAAAAAAATAAAATTCGGTACCGATGGCTGGCGGGGAATCATCGCTGATGATTTTACCTTCGCCAATGTCTGTAAGGTAACTCGTGCGATCGCGAATTATCTGGATACAGCCTACGGCAAAGACCGCCCCGTCTTGGTAGCCTACGATACCCGCTTTCTGGCTGATGAGTTTGCCCGCACCGCTGCTGAGGTTTTGGCAGACTTGGGCTGGACGGTGAAAATTGTCAACCGGGATTGTCCGACGCCAGTGATTGCCTATCAAGCGCGTCAACTCAACTCAGCCGGAGCGCTGATGTTTACAGCTTCCCACAATCCCGCTGCCTATTGCGGGATTAAATATATTCCGGATTATGCAGGTCCTGCTACCCCGGAAATTACGGATACGATTGTTTCCAATATTGCTGGGGCAGATGATGCACTACCGAGTGGTAAGTCGGGTGATAAAATTTCTACCTTTGATCCGAAACCGGATTACTTGGACTTTATTTACACACTACTAGATGTAGAACGGATTCGGCGGGCGCAACTCAAAGTAAAATACGATGCCCTTTATTCCACCTCTCGCGGTTATCTGGATGATGTCCTGGAATACTGTGGCTGTCAGACGGAAAGCTTTAACACCACCCGTGATGTCTTATTTGGTGGCGGAATGCCCGAACCCAAAGGCGAGTATCTGGTGGGGTTGAGAGAAGCCGTGACGCGAGATCAGGCGGATTTAGGTCTAGCCACTGATGGAGATAGCGATCGCTTTGGTATCGTAGATGAACAGGGTAATGTACTAACCCCCAATACTGTGCTATTGTTACTGGCACGCCACCTGATTAAAAACAAAGGTAAAAAAGGTGCGATCGTCCGTACCGTTGCCACAACTCACCTATTGGATAACTTTGCCGTAAAACATGGTCTAGAAACTTACGAGACAGCTGTCGGGTTTAAATACATCGGTCAGAAAATGCGGGAAAC
Organism: Coleofasciculus sp. E2-BRE-01; assembly: GCF_040221695.1. Classification (NCBI taxonomy): domain Bacteria; kingdom Bacillati; phylum Cyanobacteriota; class Cyanophyceae; order Coleofasciculales; family Coleofasciculaceae; genus Coleofasciculus; species Coleofasciculus sp. E2-BRE-01. The sequence goes on from NZ_JAVKEA010000190.1 coordinate 106,951, forward strand.
CGAGGTGCTGATTGGCGGTGAAGAATCTGGGGGATTGAGCATTATTGGGCATATTCCTGAAAAAGATGGTATTTTAGCCAATATGCTGGTGGCTGAAGCCATTGCCTACGAAGGTAAACCCCTAAGTCAGTTAGTCGAAGAAGCGATTAAAGAAGCTGATGGTCCGGTTTACAACCAGCGCTTGGACTTGCATTTGAATGAGGATCACAAAGCCGCCGTTTTAGACACTTGCACCAAAAATCCCCCCCAAGAAGTGGCTGGAATTAAGGTTAAAGAAGTCGGACGCAAAGACGGGATTAAACTCTATTTATCAGAAGGAAGTTGGGTGTTATTGCGTCCCTCCGGTACCGAACCTCTGATGCGGGTGTATATGGAAGCGGATTCTCCTGAAAAGCAAAATCAAATTGCTGAGGCGATGAAGCAGATGATTCAGCAGATGGAACCAGCAACGGTATAACTAAAGCTGAATTAGGGTTGTAGAGACGTTGCATGCAACGTCTCTACACAGCAAGAGGAGGCGATTGAAATCGCTGCTACACAAACATAGGCGAAGCCTTCCCGAAGGGTAGTCCGCCTACGCGGACTGCGATTATAGAGGATTTCGACTTCCATCCCCCCACCAAAATGAATCGCAAAATAGTTTCAATCCCTGATAGGGATTATAGAGGATTTCGACCTCTGTAGACTCGGCAAATGGGGAGGACTCAGAAGTTTCAATCCCTGATAGGGATTATAGAGGATTTCGACCTCTGATCAACGGAAAGTACAGCAAAAAGGCGCTGTTTCAATCCCTGATAGGGATTATAGAGGATTTCGACGAGGTCACTTTGGACAAAGGTCTTGGCACTTCAGGTTTCAATCCCTGATAGGGATTATAGAGGATTTCGACCAACAACCTCTGAAACGCTTGCTGTATTTGGTTTTCAAGGTTCGATTGCGACAACCTCTTCTAACTATAGCATTTCAGCCCTCGCCTTTGACAAGCCCTCTCCAACAAAAACTCTCAAATCCTTGCTGGATAAGTTTTTCAGACATTGCGACAACCTCCTAAACTGGGAAAAAGCCTGTATCCCTGATCCAATAAGGATTACAGCCTCAAATTTTGACTCCTCAAAAAAAACACCTACTGGTTGTCGCATTAGGCAAAGAAAATCGAATCATCCCGAAGAGATTCGCCGCCGATGCGCTTAACCTTGCATTGACAATACCCCAGAGGCAGTCAAACTGTACTCATATAAACTATACTGCATCCACTGCCCTGAAGACTTGAGCGTGAGATGAAAGCCTTAACTAATCTACTCACATCTGTGATTGTCGCCGCTTGGATTGCGGCAATTGCCATCCTATCGGTACAAAATGCCACACTTGTATCTCTTAGATTTCTCAATGTTGAATCCATTAAACTCCCTGTGGGAGTTGTTTTAGCGTTTAGTGTGGGAATAGGCTTGATTGCTGGGGCAATTATTCCCTGGGTATGGCAGATAGAAGGCAGAAAGCGATTATAAGTAGGTGGACATAATTAACGTGAAGGGTGAAGATAGTCATTCGTCATTTGTCATTTTTCATTTGTTATTTGTCATTTGTCATTTGTAAGGGTTTGAGGTTTGTTTACAAAACTTAGTGGGTATGCTGTTTTCTTTTTAGGTAATCTGTAGGGGCGGGTTTAGGGACAATTGTAGGGGCGGGTTTAGGGACAATTGTAGGGGCGGGTTTAGGGACAATTGTAGGGGCGGGTTTAGGGACAATTGTAGGGGCGGGTTTAGGGACTAAATTCAGCTAGTCACCGATAATGGAACAACAAAACCCGCCCTCCTCACCGATAATGGAACAACAAAACCCGCCCTCCCCACCGATAAATCAACAACTTGCACCCGCCCTCCTCACCGATAAATCAACAACTTGCACCCGTCCTCCTCACCGATAAATCAACAACTTGCACCCGCCCATTCCTCCACCGTCAGACAATCAATTAATCCCAAACCGAACAACAAAAATCAGCAGATTTTCAACCGCGATCGCATATCAAAATGTCGGCGTGATAGGGTGGGGCAGGGCGGGTTTTGTCGAAAGGTGATTGGTTGCTTCATTCATTTTGTCCCTAAACCCGCCCCTACAGGGGAACTTGGAATAACCAACAATACTATACGCATTTCAAGGTTTATAATTCATTACACCACTAACGCTGGACGCTGGTGAATCCCCGGATTTATCGCTTCTAACCGAGTAGCCAACGCAATCAGCGTGGCTTCAGCCGCAGGGCGTCCCACTAGCTGAACCCCTACAGGTAAACCCTTTGAGTCAAATCCCGTGGGAATTGCGATCGCGGGTAATCCACTGGCATTAAATGGAGGACAAGGTGCAATCCAACGAATAATATTTTGCAACGTTTCCTCTGGACTTAAAGACGCCCATTCCCCCACCCGAATCGTTGGGTGCATATACACCGGAAGCACCAGCACCTGAAAATTCTCAAAAAAGCCGACAATCTGTCGCGATATAATCTGCATCTGGGCAACAGCTTGCAAATACTCCCCCGCCGAACCGGATTGGGCGGCAATCCATTGATTCATCGGACTTAACGCCGCCACGGGAATCCCTGTCGCCGTTACCCCGGCTTGCCACACCTTTTGAAAGGGTTCAATTAAAGCACTAAAATCAGGACAACCCGGTTCCACCTGATGTCCCATCTCTTCCAAGCGCCGCGCCGTTTCATGCACCGCCTGCTGACAAACCTCTGCGGCATCCCCTAGGGGGGGTATCGCTGTAGAAAAGGCAATTCGCAATTGACCCAGCGGTTGACGAGTGGCTTCCAGAAACGATACCTCCGGATCAGGTAACCAATAGGGATCACCAGGAATATAGCCAGACATCACATCCAGCAACGCCGCCGCATCCGCAACCGTGCGGGCTAAAGAACCATTAGCGGCAATTCCATTTTGGCGATCGCCCACAGGGGCAAAAGAGACTCGTCCCCGTGCAGGTTTAATCCCCACCACGCCACAGCAGGAGGCAGGTCCACGCACTGAACCGCCCCCATCAGACCCCTGGGCGATCGGGCATAATCCAGCAGCAACAGCCGCAGCAGACCCCCCACTTGATCCGCCTGGGGTGTACTCTAAATTCCAGGGATTACGGGCTGGGGGAAATCCTGGAGGTTCGGTATAAGGAAGCGAACCCACTTCTGAGGTGGCGGTTTTGCCTAAAATAATGAATCCGGCTTGTTTAATCCGGGCGACGACGCCATCATCGTAGGGCGCTATTTTATCTTTGAGAATCGGCGTGCCGTAGGTACAGGGTAATCCCTGGACAGCGGTGAGGTCTTTTATAGCAATGGGTACGCCAAAAAAAGGGGGCAGTTCAGCACTATCTCTTATCTGCGTCAACTGTTCAGTCTTGGCTTTGGCATCCGCTAGCGCCATATCAGTGGCGACACTAAAATAACTGCCTAATTGAGGATTAAACTGTTGAATGCGGGCTAAATACAGTTCGACTAATTCTAAGGGAGATACTTGACCTTGGCGAATTAATTGCGCTTGTTCTAAAGCGGGTGTGAAGGCTAAATCAGTGTTAGTCATTTGTCATTTGTCCTTAGTCATTTGTTATTTGTCTTTTGTTGAAGACGGCTTGCTGTCTGTCGAGGTAGGTTTAGCGGGTGTAGGGTGAGGAGAGCAAAGCGTAACGCACCATTTCAAACGATAGTAGTGAAACCCTATAACAATAGGCAATTGAGCCAATGACGCAGAGGTTTAGGTTGGTTGGGTTCTTGATAATTATTGGGTAATAGTTTAATCAGCGCCTCTTCTAACGTTTCCATCGCCTTTTGGACTTCCTTTGGTTTGGGGCGTTTGGATTGAGGAAAGTGCAAGGGTTCGCCAAATCGCAGGGTTAATAGCTTGCGAAAATAAAGGTCATGAGTGCCAATCAAGGCTACGGGTACAATGGGGACGCCCGCCCGCAACGCATACATAATCCCACCTCGCGCTAAGGGTAATTGTAATTCACCTTCAACCTCACCCAGTCTCCCCTCTGGAAAGATTAAAACGCCATCCCCACGGGCAAAAATTGCCTGCACCACCCGTTCTATCTGTCGCATAGTACCTAATCCGGCGTTGCTGGGTACATCCTCTTCAATGGCGGCGGCTAAGTCGGCTAAATCCTCGCGCCCTGCTTGGGCGGCTTCAATAACCGCTTTTTCTTCTTTCCAGCGCCGTTCTAGGGGAATGACACCCCCCGCCCAACCCAAAATCCGGCGTTTCCACCAATGGTTATAGAGAGTACGGGCGTCAGCCGGGGTGTAGTAGTAGGGATGTTCGGGGACTTCGGCGAGAATCAGTAATGGATCAATGTGATTGAGATGGTTGGCGGCGAGTAATGCGGGTTGAGTGGGGATATGTTCCGGGTTTTCGATTCGCACCGGGAACAGCAGATGAATAAACGATCGCAGGATGAAACGCCTTACCCTTCCCCTGACTCGCTGATCACAATCCCCATTCGCGATCGCATTCAGATTATTCCTAGCATTTTCGACAGCATCACGCACTCTGCGATCGCGGGCTGCACTCAATCCTTCTTTCACCCGTTGAATCATTGCAGGGGTTAGGGGTGACGATTGGGTTTGTTGGGTTTGCTGATTCTCTACGGAGGAACTCATAGGCAATTAGGGAAACAGGGAACACCGAGGTAGCCGGAATAGACTTCATCATTTATCTTTGATAACGTCTTTCCTCGATAGGAAATGCAATAGCCCAGTTTTTCCTTTGTCACCATCTCCACTTCGTTGCTTTGATTACACCATCCTGAATAGCTTGGAGTCGCAACGGTTCAAGTTACAACGGTAGTATAGACAGTTCAAAAACTGGCATACTATTATATACCAGTTTTCCAGGTCGTTATAAGAAGTTTAAATACTAAATTTGAGTTAGCCGCTTATGGTGCTAATGGTTATCCTGGGACACAACAAGGCTAAATTATTCAGGGAGCTTCTCAGTTGCCAAAAGAAGCTCCCTAACGGTTACTATTATTGATTTCCTTGGGAATCATTGTCAGTTGGAGGTTGAATATCAACATCAGGCGCGGTAATCGTCTTTTCTTCTTGGGTTACCTCCACATCAGGAACGGTAATCTCTTTTTCCTCAGTTCCTACATCAACTTCTGGTCCTTCAACTTCATATTCTGGCAAATTCCCAGGATCTACGTTTACATCTACATCCGGTTCTTCCCCGGCTTGCTCTTTTTCCACGCGACAACCTGTTGAAACAACAAGCAGTAAAGCCAGAGGAAGTAATAGAAGGGGTCGTTTTAGAAAAGACATAACTTTTTTATAGAATTCATTATCTCGTTACTAGGGTATTTACATAATGTAATAACTCTTACAACGGAGACTCTCTCATTTTAGGAAATAAGGTCAATTTTAGCTTATGCCTTTAGGATGAAATTATTTGAAGTAGCGTACCATGTCTCAATTGTTACATCAGCCTCTTAGGGGCGCAAGGCTTGCATCCGTGTCAACTAGATGTTGCTTCGCTTTTTGTTGCACGGGGGGAACCAGAAATTAATCAAAGTCCCCCTTTTTAAGGGGGATTTAGGGGGATCTAAACTTTGAGCGCTAGTCATACAAAGTTTTAAGTTGACACCAATAACCGACGTGCGCCCAATTTAATCGTCAAATCTACTCAGCCTTACACAAATCGATGCATAAACTCGTAGGTCAAATCCACTCGTCCTTTACGTAACATCGCCGGGTCGAATCGTTCTGTGGTATTACAGGTCATTAATACCACTAATTTTTGCTGCGCTTTAATCCCGGTATCATCAATCACACTCTGATACAACGTTCCATCCAATAAACTGAGAATATGCTCGGTTTTATTATTCCATTGTGCCACTTCACTGGCTCGATTTTTGGCTAAGTTATCCGCCTCGTTAATAATTAGGGCAACTCGTTCCAAATAACTCGGCGGTACAAAATTTTCTACCGCATCATGATCCAGAATAAAAATCGTATACCCCAACGGTACAAGAACTTCTTTTGCCAGCGCTTGTGTCCATACCGTTTTCCCGGTTCCCGGTTCACCATGCACGACAATCGCTAACTGGTTTTGATCCAGAATTGCCTGCTGAACGGTATCCGTAAACCGTTGAATATCGCTGGGAAAGTCTCTAATCTGAAACTGACTGTGAACCTTCCCCACCCGACTTTGATAACCACTCAACATCACCGCTACATTATAGGTCGCTTTATTCACTAACGGGCGAATTTCATCCGCCATTAAATTGTAGCAGCGCCGTCCTTGACCCTGGTTATTAATTTGTAACCAAATCTCTGGATTAGACCAGTAGGCATAGACTGTGCCAAACACTTCTAAGCGTTGCCAATTGACAAACTTTTCCAGAGGATAATAAAAGCGGCGATCCATGTAATCTTGAGTAATTAAATCAGGACTGCCCAGAATATCCAAAACTTTAAATAAAGTGACTTCTTGTAGTCGATTCAGGACATACTCAATCGGAATACTCTCGCGGGTAACCGTTTGGGTGACGGGCGTATTGACAAATATTGTCTCCCGCTGACAATGATTAGGAGTTGGCGGATCAGGGGTAATGTACTCCCAGAACTCATCCCACTCATAACACATATTTTCGGAAAATAAGCTCAAAACATTGGCAAAAATATTATAGTGATTTCGCCCTAATGCATCAGCCACATCACTGGTAAAATCTAGGCTCTTTTGCAATAACTCTGATGTGTCATTTTGCAGCAAATGTAAAATAAAATCCAAATCAAACTGCCGGGATAAAGGACGCCAGCCTAACCCCAATAACCCTTTCGATTGCCGATTATTCTGATGAGATTTTTCTTGAGACCAAAGCTGTTCTGAATTCATCACTATTTTTCCTGCTGAGTTGGAGACTCCTGGCGGATTAGAGTTGCTGTAGATATTTAGGGGGAACAAAATCCACTAACCACACGCCATTATCGGAACAGTAGAATGTATGACCCTTTTCGGACATGGCTTTAGCATCGACAGCCAAAACCACTGGAGAACCATGACGCTGTCCTACTTTTTTGGCGGTGGCGATATCCTGGGATAAGTGGACGTGATGCCGTGACATTTTGCATAAGCCTTGACGCCGAATCGATTCAACAGTTTTGTGACCTGTACCGTGGTAAAGTACCTCTGGTGGAAGGGTTGGTTCTAACTGTAAATCAACCGCGACACTATGCCCTTGATTGGCGCGAATCCGTGTTTCTGTCGCATCAAAGGAAAAGCGTTGTTTATCATTTTTGGCGACGACTTCTTTAAGTTCATGGAGAGTAAGGGGAAAGGAATATTGTTTACAAGCAGATAGCAGTTGATCAACGTTGACCCAGCCCCCTGGTTCTAAGGTTAACCCAATCCGTTCGGGTTGATGCCGTAGATGTTTACTCAGATATTTACTAATTTTAACCAGGCGAGTAGAGTTCATGGTTGATTGAATCAATAGCTTTTAAAAATGGTTTCGCTAACCCTAAACAATGGTTGGATAACGTTGCCTTGAGTCTGAGTCAGATCAATGGGTTCACACTCAGGGGTGAGGACTATGCCAGCTTGTATTATACAATACTACAATTACTAAAAATTGTCTACCTGTTAACTCTTCTGTAGCCATTGAATCCATTCTCGCGCCGCTTAAACCGTAGCGGTAACAGGTTGGGCTTTTCTGAGGTTACAGGCTTTTGCCAACAGCACAATGCTTTTGAGAATTCCCTCAGTCAGAGAGAAGAGGAAATGAAGAATGCCTGTTTCATTAGCAGAAAACGTGGAGTTAACGCCACCTGCTAAAGGATGAGTTCTCCAGGAGGTACTATTCCTACTTCTGATATAGATACTCCGCGATCGCACGATCATCTCGTGTAACTATATGTTTTTTTCGGGTGAGTTGATACAATGAACCAGGCGTAGGAACAGAGGAATGGTTCTATGGAAAAGACATCAACCTCTAGCTATGGTGTAGTCTTGGTAACGGCAACGTCAAAAGAAGAAGCAGACGCGATCGCTTCATCCTTAGTGGAAGCGCGAATGGCAGCTTGTGTCAGTATTACGCCCGTGCGATCGATTTATTCTTGGGACGGAAAGGTGAATCATGACCAAGAGTGGCAATTGGTGATTAAAACCGATTTATCTCAGTTTGACCAGTTAGCTGCCAAAATTCAGGAGTTGCATAGTTACGACGTTCCTGAAATTATTGGTTTGCCGATTATTGCTGGATCTGAGGCTTATTTACAGTGGATTTCCGAGAATGTATCTGTGAAAAAATTGTAGGGGCGGGTTTAGGGACTTTCGTTTCGCCATTGATGATAAGGTTGAATCAAAACCAGTCCAGTTGTAGGGGCGGGTTTAGGGGCTTTTGTTTCGCCATTGATGATAACATTGAATCAAAACCCGCCCTGACCTAGATAGGGATGAGGAATAATTAGTTTCTTGATGCCCTTTGTCCTCGACTGTGGGATAATCAGACTTTTGAGGAAGTCGCCCTTTTTCTAAAGTTGTACACCGTCACATTTCGTTCTGTTTAATGTCTACTTATGAACTCTCAAAGCGTATCCAATCCTTCTGGAAATTTCTCGTCAAATTATTAACCAGCAATTGGCGTTCTCTGGTCATATTATTTCTGGGTATCTATATCCCCGTGCAAATCTTCGGAGAATTAGCCGAGGAGATTTGGAAAAACGAAGGGGGTTTTCCCTGGGATGTGCCAATTTTATTAGCGATTCACTCAACAACTTCCCCTCAACTCGATGCGTTTGCGATAAACCTGACAAAGTTGGGTGCATATTGGGGGGTGTTTCCCTTAGCTGTGGCGATAGTACTGCTCTTGGCATTCCGACGCCAGTGGCGATTCCTTACCTATGCGCTGATAACCTATTTAGGCAGTGTTATTATTGTTCGTACCGCTAAGTCAACTCTCCAGCGAGTACGTCCGAGTTTGTGGGAATCCCCTGCGCCAGAATCGGATTATGCGTTTCCCAGTGGACACGCGATGGGAAGCGTAACGTTTGCGATTGTATTAATTATTTTGACCTGGAATACCCGTTGGCGTTGGGTGACGGTGATTGGAGGTATCGTGTTTGCGATCGCGATTAGCTGGACGCGGATGTATTTAGGGGTTCATTACCCCAGTGATATTATTGCAGGTTGGATGGCATCCATTGCTTGGACAGTTGGCGTCTGTTTGGTGATTAGACCCCACAGAAGTCAGCGACGACTGGAGAAAGAAGAGAAAGCGGCTACAGAAACGTCCTAACATAGGGGCTGCTGAATAAGTGTTCCCTATCCTCACCACAAGACGTTCCACCGGAACGTCTCTACTACAGCAACCCCGATATAGTGAAACCCGTCCCTACATTTCTCAATTCTTAAAACGTTTCGCTCAAAGTTTGGCGATAATGAAAGAAAGCGTGTAAAGAACCACAGGACAACTTACAGTGGCTGGCTTTCAGTTAATCACGCTGGAGTTTAAGCCGATGCAGCCTGTGACTGGAAGAGAGCGCTTTGGCTAAACCAAACCAAGAGGAGGATTGGCAATGGATATAAATAGACGTGAAGGGAGTTATTTGTTGTGGTGCGGCTTTCTGTTTGGATTTGGAGGATTGCACCGCCTCTATAATGGTAAAATTGCCACAGGTTTGTTGTGGTTTTGTACGGGGGGATTATTTGGGGTTGGTCAATTCGTTGACTTGTTTCTGATTCCCGGCATGGTAGAAGAACATTATCTCAAATATGGGAAGCGCGATCGCATCACTGGAGAAGCAACGGTTTCTGGTTCACCCACATTAGTCCAGCCTTATCATGCTCCTGCTACTTTAAACCATGACTCCTTTGTTGTCCAATTAGTAAAAGCGGCTGAAGCGAGAGGCGGTAAATTGTCCGTGACTCAGGGGGTTGTCAATACGGGACGAGGGTTTGCGGAAGTAGAAGCGACGTTGAACGATTTGGTCAAGTCCGGGTATGTGAATATTGACAATGACCCCGATACAGGCGTTGTCGTTTATGCGTTTCCAGAATTAGAGTTGAGTGCTAATCCTGAGTTAAAGCGATGGGTGTAGGGAGGTTGACCACTATCCTATTTTGAAATATCGCATTATTCTGCTCATCAGCATTATCCTGATTGCTCCTTTGGGGTATGCAGTACGGTTTTACGCACCTGCACCGGAATGGCTGAATGACCGACTGGGTAGCTTTGCTTATGAGATTTTCTGGATTCTCTTGGTTGGACTTTTCTTTCCCCAAGCGTCACCCCTGTGGACGGCGGTAGGCGTCTGTATAGTTACTTGTCTCCTGGAGTTTCTGCAACTATGGCAACCTCCATTTTTGCAAGCAATCCGAGCCACGTTACTGGGTCGGGTTATCTTGGGGAATACCTTTACTTGGTCAGATTTCCCCGCTTATTTTATCGGGAGTTTTCTGGGTTGGGTCTGGATGCGATCGGCTTTGGTCTACTCGCGCCAGTCACATCGCCAAAGTAAATCATAACTCAATACGTCACCGCTTAAAGGCTGGACAGTGTACAATCTGGCTGTATCGGACTTATACGCTGGGAGTGCTTTGTGTATTATTTTCATGAACCGCCTTATTTATTGTTAGTGATGGGTTTATTGGCTGGGATTACCTGTGGTGCGGCGTTTGAAGCCACACTGAAACAAAAGGTACAGGAATGGTCAAAAAACCGTTCCTCTCGCAGTCTGGCTCAAATGCAAGGATTGCCATTATTCATCCCATTCCTAGGAATTTCCGCCGGAATTTGCGTATTTTTGGCGGCTGGGCTAGAAATTTTTAGCTTTCCCACATTCCTGGCTTACACCATTTCCCTACCCCTAACTCTATTCATTGGTTGGTTAGTGTGGTATCAGTTGGGTAAACTTTTAGGACAGCTAGAACGAGGCGGCTCAAAAGCCATAGACCTCGATGCCTGGGAATAGAATGTAGAGACGCGCCATGGCGCGTCTTGATTGTTGAAACCCCAACCCCCCATTCCGCCTCACCCATTCCCCTTGATGCGTTTAAGATACAGTTGAGCCACTCTATCCCTAGGACTCAACCGTAAAACCTCTTCAAACCCTTGTGCGGCTTGCTCAACAGCCTGGAGATGATAGAACGATAACGCCTCAGTAAACAGTTGCAATGTCGCCAACTTCCCAGCTTTTATCTCCGGAGAATCCGCATCAAAGACTTCATAAACTGTGACTAATTCCGCTTTTCCCTTAACCTGTACTTGACCAATTAAACGAATCGCATAGTCAGTCGGTTGCTGTAACCCTAAGAACGTATGATGGGAAATTAACAACGACACACCATACTCTTTCGTCAATCCTTCCACACGAGACGCCAAATTCACCGCATCACTGATTACCGTCGTATCCATGCGATTGCATCCCCCCACTGTCCCCAACATCAAAGAACCCGTATTAATTCCTATGCCAATTCTCAGGGGATTATCACCTTGATTCCGGCGTTCTTGATTATACTCTCTCAGTCGATGCAACATGGCAATTCCGGCGTTCACCGCATCATTAACCTCACCGCCAAAGAGTGCCATAATCCCATCGCCAATATACTTATCGATAAACCCTTGATTATCCACAATCGTCGGTTCCATACATTGTAAATAAGAATTAATCAATTTGAAAGTATCATCCGGTGTGATTGTTTCCGAGAGTTGGGTAAAATCCCGAATATCAGAAAATAACACCGACATTTCCTTCTGCACCTGATCCCCGACTTGTACCTCCACAATACTGTCCTTATCCAAAAACTGGAGAAATTGACGCGGCACAAACCGGGAAAATGCCAGATTCAGTTGAGAGAGTTTTTGCGTAAATCGTTCGTGTTCAGCCTCAGCGTAGCGACGTTCTGTAATATCTTGAAAGGCGACAATCGCATAAATAACATTCCCCTGTTCATCAAAAATAGGTGTTCCCCACGCTTCGATGGGAATAATTCTATCGCCATGATGGATTTCAATATCATCCGCCGTCGCATATTCACCGCGTAAGGCTTTTACCATGGGTAATTTATCATTAGGATAAAGCTGATTGGTTCCAGCGATATAGTTTTGATAAATTTCAGCAATTTTATCATAGTTTAGATCGGGTAAAATTCCTTTGCCGAGTAACTCCTGCGCCCGTTGATTCAAGTAGTGACTTTTGCCCCGCTTATCGATAACCGCGACTCCCACAGGGACGGCTTCTAAAAGTTGACTTAATCGACTTTCATTGCTGCGAAGTTCGGCGTAGAGTTTAGCATTATCAATCGAGATTGTGGCTTGAGAGGATAAGAGTTTCAGTAGTTCTAGTCGGTCTGAGGTAAAAGCACCCGTCGTTAAATTATTTTCTAAATAAATCAATCCGGATAGTTTGCCTTGATTCAGCAATGGACTACACAAAATCGACTTAGACTGATTTTGGATCACATAGATATCTTGGGTAAATTTACCCTGATTCATGGCATCATGTAAAACCACTGTTTCGTGGGTACGTGCTACATAATTAATAATACTTGTTGCCACAGCGGTACTACTTTCTACTGGAATCGACTGTAACACCTTAACCGTCTCCTGATTCACCGCCGCCTCCGCTTCAATCAGCAGTTCTCCTTGAGTAGACAGAATCAAATAGCCTTGAGTTGCACCTGCATTTTCAATCAGAATTTGCATGAACTTTGCCAGCAATTGATCCAAAAGTATTTCTCCTGACAAGGCTTGGGAGGCTTTCAGAACACTGGTTAAATCTAAGCGAGACGAATCACTGCTATCAGAGGTTTGAATAAAGGGATTGACATCGGAGGTGTTCCTGTCGGCTGAACGGAAATTTGCCCGCCGTTCAATTAACTGAGAATGGCGTTCCTCTAAGTCCCTAACTTTAGCATTTGCTCCCCAGCGACTATAGCAATAATGCGCTTTAGTCATATACGTTTGAGCAATTTCTACTCGATTGAGACTGAGATAAAATTCGGCGGCGCGTTCATAGGCTAAGGCTTCTTCTTGGATATACCCATGTTCTCTTGCCCCCTGAATCGCGTGGTCGTAATCGTCCATTGCCTTGAGGAAGTCTCCTAAAATTCGCGCTTTCTCTGCTGCCACTAAATCATACTTATGCTGATAGTTCATCGGGGCATAATTCGCCCAATGTTGCATTTTTTCTTGATTAGCAATGACTTGCTTTAAATACTGTTCTTGTTCAGAGGGTTCTACAGTTGGATACTGCGCCAAGAGGATGAGTGAATTGTAGAACAGATGAATCGCATAAACAATTAATCCCTGTGCTGATCCGGCAAATGCCTCAGTCTGATGGGTTACGGAAATCGCTAAATTAAACTCTTTAAATAAATAACTGAGGATTTCTTTGGCTAAATAGGCAAAAAAGAGTAAGGTATGATTATTGGTTTGGTGTAAGTAGGGCAGAGTTTTCTGTTCATCAAAGCTATCCCCCCGCAATTGCACTACTGACTCGACTTCTCCAATTAAGTTCAAGCAGACTTGTCGCCAGAGTTGGGTTAAATAAAGGGAAAATGTATGGTTTATTTTAGAGAGGGATTTAATATAGTGTTTATGCTTTTTCTCGACAACATCCAGGGGAGTACCAATAAAAAATGAATAGGTACAATCATTGGTCATGCAATACCCCGCATATTCTAAATCCCCGGTTTCCAATCCCGATTGAATTGCCGATCGCAAGGGAATTAAGGTATCCTTAGCATGGGCTTTCCAGTGGTGGATATAGACGTTAAACAGGTGCAGCACTTTACACTTAAGCGCCTTTGCTTCTAATTGATCTAAAAGTCTCAGCGCTAATTCCCCGGCGTAATAGCCTTCCTCTATTTTTCCCAACATTCCACAGAGAAGCAATCCATACACTGAATAGGCGTAAGTAGACTCTGGCAGAAGTCCATAGGTTTGACAAAGATTGACCATGGTTAAGATTACCTGAAACAAGAGTTCCGGCTTGGCTAAATAGGTAGCTGATGCCACGGTAACCAGTAGTCTCATTGCCGCTTTTTTCTGCGGATCAGTCATTTGGGGAAAGTCGTCTAAATCGGTGAGCGAGGGTAACTCAACTTGTCTATTTCCTCCGTTAGACTCGACTAAAAAAACATCCAGCATTTCCAGGGTTTCTAAACCAATATCAATCGCCTGAAGTAGCTGGTTTTGGGCGATACTAATCTGCATCATCAGTTCATAGACTTTGACGCGATCGCTCAATGCATTAGCTTGGTCTAAAATAACCGTTCCTAACTGTTTTGCGGCGGCAAAATTTCCTCGTAAATAGGCGGCTTCGGCAGCTTCATAATAGAGTTTTACTGTTAAATCATACTGAAGCTGCCAGCTATCCGTGGCTAACAAATTCAGTCCTGTATTTAAATAATTAGCCGCCGATTCATAAGCCGTGGCAGCTTTGGCTTTTTGTCCAGCTAAGAGATTCAATTCAGCCAGTTCATTTCTCTCAGACTGATGCGTGATTAACGAGATACCCACATTTAACTGATTGACAATATCAAAGAGTTTCTCGTCCTGCTTTTCTGGTGGAGTTGTTTTCAGCATAAACTGACCAATTCGCAGGTGAATGGCAGGTTGCTCCGTTTCAGGAATTAACGAATAGGCAGCTTGTTGAATTCGGTCATGAATAAATCGATATGAAGGATTAACCGTGACACTGATTGGTGACGTTAAAGAAGAGGAATTTTCATTCTGATCATTGTCAGTGAAATAACTAGACGTGGTGAGTACAGCAGATTGAATAAATTTGTAATCTTCACCGAGAGGAATAATTAGTCCTGCTTGAACCCCCTCCCATAAGTCAATGGCAGTTTCTAATCGTGATTTATCATAAATAGTGGCTAACGTGGTTAAATCAAAGACATTACCAATCCCAGCCGCAAGCTGTAAAGCCGACTGAGTATTTTCCGATAACGTTTGCAGTTTTTGGGCGATAAATTCAACAACGTTATCGGATACCGTTTGCGCTGCAATCTCTTGAATATCCCACTGCCATGAACCTGAATCAAAATCAAATTGAAGTAACCCTTGGTTATAAATAGAGGTTAAGAACTGGTTAGCAAAAAAAGGATTTCCTTGAGTTTTGTCCCAAACCAGTTCTGCTAGGGATTTTACCTCCTCTAAAGAACAATCCAGCGCATCGGCAATTAGCTGATTGAGGTGGATTAACTCTAAAGGACTAAGATTAATTTGATTAACTGCTACACCCAGATTAGGACTCTTCTCCAGCAACCTATTTAAAGGATGAACCGGATTAATTTCGTTATCCCGATACGCGGCAATAATTAAAAGATAACGACTATCGATATCAGTCAGTAACCGTTCCAGCAAATCCAGAGACGCAGAATCTGCCCATTGCAAATCATCTAGAAAAATAACCAGAGGATGTTCTGCTTGAGCAAACACCTGAATAAACTGAGCAAACAATCGATTAAAGCGATTTTGCGCTTCTGTCGCCGGAAGTTCGGGTACAGGAGGCTGTTGACTGATAATCAGTTCAAGTTTAGGAATAACGTCAATAATAACTTGACCATTAATACCAAACGCCTCTAACAGTTGAGAACGCCAATCAGCAATTTTTGCTTCACTTTCGGTTAAAATTTGTCCGATTAAGTCAGAGAAGGCTTGCACTAAAGACGCGAAGGGGCGATTCTGTTTAAATTGGTCAAATTTACCAACTATAAAATAGCCCCGTTCTTGCACAATTGGTTGATGAAGTTCATGGATTAATGCCGATTTACCAATCCCAGCGGAACCAGATACGAGCATTAATTCTTTGCTGCCATTAGCCACACGGTTAAAGGCGGCGAGTAAGGTGACTAATTCAGCATCTCTACCATAATTTCTTTGAGGAACTTGGAATTTTTCACTGACATCATTTTCGCCAACGGGAAAGGGTTCGATAAAACCATTTGCCTCTAATTGCATCAGACAAATCACTAAATCCGCTTGAAGTCCCAAGGCACTTTTATAGCGTTCGTCTGCTGTTTTCGCGAGGAGTTTAAGCACAATATCTGAAACCGCCTGGGGTATCTCCCCCACTCCCTTACCTTTACTCCCGTCTAAAAGATGGGGAGGTGTGGGATATTTTGCCAGATGGCAATGCACTAACTCCATCGAATCTTGAGCCTCAAAGGGGAGGTTTCCGGTCAACAATTCATAAAAGGTGACACCCAGCGAGTAAAAATCTGTGCGATAATCCACATATCGGTTCATTCTGCCCGTTTGTTCCGGGGAGATATAGGCTAAAGTTCCTTCGATAACATTGGGGTTTTGTAGAGTCGGATTTTCCCGACTCAAAACACTGGCAATGCCAAAATCAATCAGTTTAATTTGTCCGGTTTGGGGATTGTAAACAATATTACTGGGGTTAATATCTTTATGGATAATAGTAGCGGCGTGGATTTGATTTAGACTATCGGTTATTTTAATCGCGATATCTAGAAACTCAGCCAGAGTCAGTGGATGGTGATTAAGCAATAGCTGTAAAGAATCGCCGCCGAAATCCTCGAATATAATGACTACGTTGTTTTGATACTGTTCTAAGCGATAGGCTTCGACGACGCCTGCCAAATTGAGACGGCGAGTGAGTTGATATTCCTGCTTATATTTGCGAATCTCTTCCGGTGTAGGATAATTAGTCTTCAGGCGTTTAAGGATAACCGCTTGCTGATCCGCTTGGCGAATTCCTCGATAGACAATCGATTGAGTGCTTTCATAAATTTGGCATAAAATCTGATAACCGGGAATGTTAAACATAGATTTTAGGGAGGGGTGTAGGTTCCGGAAAAACAGCGTAACTGATAAATTCGAGCCACGCTATCTTCAGGGTTTTGGCGCAAACACTGTTCAAACAGACTGGCGGCTACGTCAAGCTTACCCAGATTGTAAAATAACAGGGCTTGTTCAAAGGTTGTTTTTGTGACTAACTTAGCCTGTTGCATTTCCGATTCATCTGCATCAAAGACTTCATAAACACTCACCGCCTCAGATTTTCCCTTAACCTTAACTTTATCAATCACACGAAAACTGTAGTCATTGGCATTATTGAGCTGGCAAAACGTGTGGTGAGAAATCAACAACGGTACACCATAAGCTTTAGTTAATCCTTCCATCCGATACGCTAAATTAACAGCATCACTAATCACCGTACTATCCATACGCGATGCACCGCCTACTGTACCCAACATCAACGAGCCTGTATTAATCCCAATGCCAATGTGAATCGGCACATAGCCAGTTTTGGTACGATGACTATTATACTCAGCCAGCCGATGCAACATGGTAATTCCCGCCTTAAGTGCATCATCGGCACTACCGCTAAAGAGTGCCATAATCGCATCGCCAATATATTTATCAATAAACCCTTGGTTATCAATGATTGCTGATTCCATGCGACTCAGATAGGAATTAATAAATTTGAAATTATCGTCCGGATTCATTTTTTCTGAAAGGCTGGTAAAGTCGCGAATATCAGAAAATAGC
The DNA here is from genome assembly GCF_040221695.1 of Coleofasciculus sp. E2-BRE-01. Lineage (NCBI taxonomy): Bacteria > Bacillati > Cyanobacteriota > Cyanophyceae > Coleofasciculales > Coleofasciculaceae > Coleofasciculus > Coleofasciculus sp. E2-BRE-01. The sequence goes on from NZ_JAVKEA010000190.1 coordinate 124,468, forward strand.
ACTGACATTTCTTTCTGGACTTGATCACCCAGTTGCACATCGACAATACTATCTTTCTCCAACAATTGAAGGAATTGGCGGGGGACAAAGCGGGATAGGGCTTGATTGAGGGCAAACAGATCCGTGGTAAACTGAAGGCGTTCGGCTTCGGCTTTTTTGCGTTCGGTGATGTCTTGAAACGCCGCGATCGCAAAAATAATAGTCCCGTCTTGATCAAATATCGGTGTTCCCCAAACCTCTAGGGGAATCACCTGATCCCCGTGGCGAATTTCTAGGTCATCAGCCGTGGAAGTTTCACCCTGAAGCGCTCGCACAATCGGTAACTGCTCAAAGGGATAAAGTTGGTTGGTTCCGCTGCGATAAATGTGATAAGCTTTAGCTAATTTTTCCGCATTGACTCCCAGAGGGATGCGATGTCGGGTTAACTGTTTTCCCTTACGATTAATATAGTACAGACATCCTTGATGATCCAATACCGCTACACCCACGGGCATCGCTTCCAGAAATTGCAACAGTCGTTTTTCACTATCGAGTACGGCTTGAATTGCCTGATTATGCAACTGGGCGGTAACGGTATCCGAATGTTCCGTTGTCGTCTCCAGCAGAATTTCTAAATCCGCATTTTCCTGCTTCAAGGCGGCGATTTCCTGACGCAGACAGGCATTCTCCAAAATGAGCTGCTTTAGGGAGGGGTGGTTAGGTTGCATAGGTGCGATCGGCTTTTTCCGGACGAGCTATAGTTTTCATATCAATCTGTTCAGCCTTATTTCGGAAAAAATGTCATTCGTCATTTGTCATTTGTCATTCGTCATTTGTCATTTGTCATTTGTCAGAGAATCGGTAAGGTAGAACTTTGAGTTAACTCCCTCTGCTTCCCCTGCTTCCTCTGCTTCCCCTGCTCCCTCTGCTTCCCCTGCTTCCTCTGCTCCCCCTGCTTCCCCAGCTCCCCCAGCTCCCTCTGCTCCCTCTGCTCCTCTGCCCTAACATCTTTCCGATGAGGGAAGTCAAAATGCATCCGGCGTATCACGCTTAAATGGAATGGCACTGACTTAAAATTCAGCCCTGAACTAAAGTTCGGGCTAAAAGCTCAAACCCGTTAAAACGGGTTAAATACTTACCCAGTAGGCTTTAGCTCACTTGAGCTTCGACAGGGAAATTCATGTCTTGGCTATACAAGTCAGTTAAATACTTACCCAGTAGGCTTTAGCTCACTTGAGCTTCGACAGGAAAATTCATGTCTTTGGCTATACAAGTCAGCAATATTCCTCTTAAGCGTGCCATTCCTCTTAAATGACAGGTAACTATGGGAGGATGAGGTGCGCCAACTTTTAATTCAAGTGCCGCGAGGACAAGGGGATAAGGTTCTCGATATGGCGAAAGCTCATCAGGGAACGAATCTGGCGCGGTTTGAGGCGTCTGATACCGAAGGAGAGCTAGATTTTGTGATTACTTATGTTCCCAATCGTCAGGTTGAGAGCTTTTTAGAAGCTTTAGATACACTTCCTGATTTACATCTGACATTAGTGCCTCGGGGGATGATGCCCCTTAAACCGCCCCCGTCAGAAGCCCCGCAACAAGTGAAAGAGGTGCAGTTACGCAGCCCCTTGGAGATATTTTTAGCGGGGTTGCAGAGTGTTGGTTCTTGGAAGGGATTTCTGGGGTATGCGGCTTGTGCTGGTGTGGTGGTTTGGATTGGGCTATTTACCAATACCATTTATCTACTCACCGCCGCGATGTTAATTGCGCCCTTTGCTGGACCGGCTATGAATACCGCGATCGCAACGGCACGAGGCGATTTATACTTACTTAAGCGTAGTGTCATCCGCTATGGTGCAGGGATTGGCGTGACGGTGGTTGTGGCAGGGGTTTTGAGTGTGATTATGCAACAGCAAGCCCCCACCAGTCTGATGATGGCGAGTTTTAAGGTATCATCAGTTACGATTCTCCTCCCCCTCATTGCCGGAACAGCAGGCGCTTTGAATCTGATCCAATCTGAACGCAGTAGTCTGGTTTCCGGAGCCGCCGTAGGTGTGTTAGTCGCCGCCTCCTTAGCCCCAGCCGCCGGATTAATCGGCATGGCAGCCGCGATCGCACGATGGGATATGGTGGTGAATAGTCTGTTCCTCCTCGTGCTTCAGTTAGCCGGGATTAATTTTTCTGGCGCGATTGTTTTCCGTCTGGTGGGGCTTTCCGCTAGGGGCGCTCGCTATAACCGGGGAAAGCGGTGGTTGTTTCCAGTCGTATTAGGGATTGGGGCGGTGATCATGGCAGGGTTGTTAACCGCGCAACTTTTGCAGGAACCCACTTTACAGCGAACCTCACTCGAACAGCGTACCTCAACGGAGATTCAGCAGGTAGTGCAGGAGAGTGATTTGGCAAAACTGGTGCAGTCGAATGTGCAGTTTACGCCGACTAAAATCGAGGGGCAAAATACACTACTAACGATAGTTTATGTGCAGCGTAACCCGGACGTAACGGCTTCTCCGGAAACCATTCAGACGCAGTTAACCCAAGCGATTCAAAGCCATTTATTAGAACAGGATTTCAATGTTACCCCCTTAGTGCAGGTGACTGTGTTGGAATTGCCAGATGTTTCAGAAAAATAGGAGAATGGGTGTACAACAATTATTCGCGATCGCAACATCTTCAGTGTTGAACGTATCATTAACCACGCTGCTAGCATTAATCTGCGCCATACTCCTGGCGATTGTCCATCTATTTGGTGGACAAATGCGCTTTCTCGATGTGATTCCTCGCAGTCAGTGGTTATCATTCGCCGGGGGCGCGTCGGTGGCGTATGTTTTTGTGCATTTATTGCCAGAACTCAATCAGGGACAACGAACCATTGAACAGACAGAAGGATTGGCGATCGCGTTTTTGGAAAACCACGTTTATTTAGTCGCACTTCTGGGTTTAACGGTATTCTATGGCTTAGAACATCTGGTTAAAGTATACCGACAAAATCAGCATAAACTTAGCGGTATCCTCTCTCAAGGACTCTTTTGGTTACATATTGGCTCGTTTTCCCTTTATAACCTGTTAATTGGTTATCTACTGATTCATCGCGAGGAACCGGGAGTAGAGAGTCTCTTATTCTTTTTTATCGCCATGGCGTTGCACTTTTTTGTCAATGACTATGGATTGCGGGATCATCACAAAGACGCCTATCATCGGGTAGGGCGCTGGGTTTTAGCGGGTGCAATTTTATGTGGTTGGGCGATTGGACAAGCTACGGAAATATCTGAAGCCGCCTTAGCCATGCTGTTTGCCTTTCTGGGTGGAGGAATTATCCTGAATGTGATTAAAGAAGAACTACCCGAAGAACGGCAAAGTCGATTTTGGGCATTTGCTTTGGGTGCAACTGTCTACGCTGGTTTACTCGTTTTGGGTTAGATTTTTGGGCGATTCAGGACAAGAGAGCCCCATCTTAACGTATCGATGGCGAATCAAGCACTGTCTTCGGATTTTCCATATTTAGCGTAGACCTGTTGAGGGGTTGCTGGCATTACGTTATAGTATTCTTCGCTACCGTTGCTCTTGCCAATCGGAGCTTGGTATCCACAGACAAACTCGGCTGTGCCGTCACTGAAGACATAAGCCCCACTGTAGTAACCCTCTTGGTCAGGATTACCAAAGCTTTCTTTGACAATTTTGGTTTTGTTGCTCATTTTTTTGTTCATCTAAAATCTCATTCTCAGTAGTCGGACACAATTAAACTTGAGTGTGAGGGCAAAGAAACACCTCGACTTACCTCGACTTCGCTCGGTAACACGCTCGGTGTGTCACAGAGAACAGTAATAATTTGACGCTTGTTAACATTTTCTAGTACAGCGGACATAATTGATGTCTAGGTATTTACTACTGCATATCTAATAAATGGTTCATTACGACTCCTCCTTATCATAAAGCATGTTCTGATATTTAATATTAAGTTTAATGTCAAGGAAAACGAAACTCAGCAATCCTTATCCTTTAAGTGACCTGAAGAACATCCCCATACTGACCCATTCAATCAAGGTTAAGGTATGGATAAGAGAAGAGTGCGATCGCGTCTTCAAATAGGAGAATGCTCCCACCAACTACCTTACCTTCTGATTGGCTAAGACTTTGAACCCGTTTTAACGGGTTTTAGCTTTTAGCCAGAACTTTAGTTCTCGGCTTAATTAAGATTAAATCCCCAGGAAATCAGTTATTTCTCTCACCAGCCACTTTTGATCTGCTCGGCTTAAAGCTATACCTAACCAATGCTTACGCCGATGCGACAGCAGCAAACACACGGTTATCGTTTTTCTAAGTAACGGTAACTTTATTTTGTCCAGGTTTATCGGATTTCTATCCGCCAATTGCCCCCGAACATTCCAGTAACATAAACCCAAAACCCACAGTTTTATCTGGAAGCCCTTTGGACTAATTTCGATCCAAGTGCGAGACGTGGCACGAATTAGGAAACTCCCGATACTAAACAGTCCTGTCACAACATAAATACTCAGAAATAAAAGACCAATAACGAGGAACCCAATACATCCATTTAATACCCAGTTGTAGATGGTTGTTGCAAATATAATATCTGGATGATGATTTAATCGAATCGTTTCAGCAATGTTACCAGAAAATGATGGCATAGCGATAACTTGAATCAGAAGCAAACCGATCAGATCCCACAACAGTAACGGTAAAATGGGTTTGATTATACGAGTCAGTCCCCTTAATAAACGGAAGCGATCGCGCTGTCGCCCTATCGGTTTAATTTCTAGAATTAATTTGTGCGGCGTCTTGAGTAATGCTATCCGCTTTTGGGGCGATTGGTAAAAAAGTTGTCCTATATTTTGCCTCAGTTTCTGTTGCCCCTGCAAGACAGATAAGGCATCTTTCGCATTAGCAAAACGATGGGCGATCGCAGGGTCTAGGATTCGCTCTAACCAATCGGCAAAATCCGGTGAAATTTGGACGTGGGGACGAAACTTAATTTTGAGCTGATGCTGAGGGAAATCAGCCGGAGATTTTCCGGTTAATAAAAATAGCAATGTTGCACCTAATCCATACAAATCCGTGGATAATACTGCTTGACCTCGATATTGTTCGGGAGCCATATAGCCGAATGTTCCCACTATCGTACTACCTCCGGTTACGGTGTGACGATAGGTATCGGAAACTGCGCCAAAATCCACAAGAAATACTTCTCCATTTTTACTGAGAATAATATTTTGTGGCTTAATATCGCGATGGATAATCGCTGGTGTAAATTGTTGTAAGTAAACCAGTATAGTTAATAATTCAATAGCTAAACGTTTAACGGTAGCTTCCTTGGGTTTCCACCCCAGTTCCACTAATTCAGCTAACGACTTTCCCGGAGCGAGTTGCTGAACTAGATAAAAATCACGGGTTTCCGGTGTATCTACCTGAAAATAGGCTAAATACTTGGGAATTGCGGGATGATTGAGTTGTGCTAAAATCCCGGCTTCGCGTTTAAACAAGTCTAAGGTTTTCCAGTCGCTCATCTGGCGTAGGGATAGGGATTTTATTGCCACGAGTTGACCTGTTTGTAAGTCTTTAGCCTTATAGGTTGTTCCCATACCGCCTTGTCCTAAAACATTGAGGATGCGATATCGTTGAGCCATGATGTTTTGACGAGAATAGAGTTGTGGCATTTTAATTAATAGGCTAGAAAGTCAATTTATTTTCTCAGGAAAGGTTGCTAAAATTAAATATATTTTAATAATATATAAAATATGAACAAGGGCGGATTTTCTTTATCAATTATCGGTGGAGAGGGCGGGTTTTGTTGTTTATTTATTGGTGACAAATAGTTTTAGTGGCTAAACCCGACCCTACAATTTACTTATTACTTTTTATCCCTAACTGTGATTACACAAAGCCACACTCTAGGGCATCGCACCGTAATCTTCGAGCAATTGTTTGATATACTTTTTTTTAGTCAGTTGTAGAGGAGTTTCACCGGAAAAATTTATCACATTAACCTCTGCGCCTCTAGCAAGCAACTGCACGACTAATTTCGACCAGTTATTTCTGACAGCTTTATGCAGCGGAGTGTCACCATTAAGATCTATAGCATTGATATCAGCACCTGAATTAACTAAAAATAAGGCAATATCCTGTAATCCTGTACAATGCAATGGTGTTTTGCCCTCTCTATTAGGAAGATTAATTTCTGCTCCTTTTTCAATCAGAAGTTTAACAGCGTCTAAGTTATTCCAAGCGGCTATATGAAGGGGACTATAGAATTGATTGTTTGGCATATTCACATAAGCACCGTTAGCAATTAATAGTTTGATCAGATCCAGATCATTATTTTCTTTAAAGTCGTCACGAGTTTGATTTGCGATCGCGACATGTAGCGGGGTGTTTCCTTGATTATTTCTGACATTAACATTTGCGCCATTAGCGATTAGTAACGCCACTCGATCTGGCTTGAGCAGAGAAGCGGCGTTATGAAGGGGTGTATTCCCCCAATTATCTTGGGCATTACTATTCGCATTTTGATCGAGTAATAGCTCTATAATTGTAGTATTGTCCGCTTTATGTAATGGCGTTTCTCCTTGGTTATCCTGGGCATTACTATTCGCACCTTTAGCCAGCAGAAACTCAACTACCTCGGTTTTGTCATTCTCTACCGCTTTATGGAGTGGCGTCTCCCCATAACTATTTCTGGCATTAACATCAGCAATAAGCAGTGCCGCGATTTCAGGAGAAGGGGCAAAATGCAAAGGCGTATTATCGTGGTAATCTTTAGCTACAATATTTGCCCCGCTTTGCAGCAGGAACTCTATCATCTTCTTAGACTCTATTTTGCTTGCCTGATGCAGAAGAGTACCATGGGGATGGTAGTCTGTATTAATCTCATCTGCCTCAATTTTGGCACCGTTTTCAATTAAAACAGCGGCAATTTCAGGAGAATGTGCTAGATGTAATGGCGTGCGATTTGTTTTGGCGTCTTTTATATTAACATCCGCCCCTTTATCAATAAGCAATTTGGCAATTTCAGCAGAACGGGCAACGTGTAAAGGGGTGATTCCGGGTAGCAATTTACCCCAATTCCAGTGATATCCATGTAATTGCTCCCAGTTGGGTTGACTTTGGGCATGAATATCAGCACCGTTGGCAATAAGTACCGCCGCAATGTCACGCGATCGCGCATAATGGAGAGGAGTCCAACCATACTGATCTGTGGCATTTACATCAGCACCAGCATTAATCAGTAACTGTGCCACTTCCGCTGAACCTACCCAGTGCAAAGGGGTTGTATAGTCTCCATTTCTGGCATTCACACCTAACCCGTTTTTGAGATACTGTTGAATTGTGGTACTATCTCCCTGTTCGGCGGCTTCATAAACCTGGGGCGGTGTCAGTCTGAGGGTGCTGAGGATGGGATATTTAAACGTATTAATTCCTACAATAATACTGGCTAAAAGTCCCACGGATACAAGGGGTTTCCAGAAGGCTGACTTAGAGGAAACGGGGTTAAGTTTAACGGAAACTCGCTGATTTTGTAACTCAGCCAGGGCGGTTTCAGCACAAGCGAAGCGGTGCTTTAAATCCGGTTCCAGCATTGTCTCCAACCAATCAGCAAAAGCTTCCGATATCTGCATCCGAAAACACCGGGAATCCGTTGTCAGATGATTGACAGGTAAATCGGCGGGAGAACGATGGGTGAGTAAAAATAACAACGTTGCGCCTAACCCATACAAATCGGTAGCTGGAACCGCTTGTCCCAGAAATTGTTCAGGTGCCATATAGCCAAACGTTCCCACCACAGTATGACTTCTGGCTAAGGTACTGTAATAGGTAGTTTGCACCGCACCAAAATCCACAAGCATTATCTGCCCATCATCGCCTCGGATGATATTTTCTGGTTTAATATCCCGGTGAATTACAGGCGGTGTTTGCTGATGCAAATAAACCAGGATGTCTAAGACTTGAATGGCAATCTGGCGAATTTCTGTTTCATTCCCCCGCCAACCGTTTCGGATTAATTCCGCTAGTGAGTGTCCGGGGGCAAATTGTTGGATAATATAGAACGTGCGATCGCGCGGTGTATCTTGATAGAAATAATCCAGATACCGAGGAATCCCCGGATGATTCAGTTGAGCCAACACCTGCGCTTCTCGTTCAAACCGTTCAAGTGCTTTCCAGTCATGAATCTGGCGCAGTGACAAGGCTTTCAGGACAACTCGTTCCCCTGTGTCTAAATCTTCGCCAAGATAGGTGATACCGCTTCCCCCCTTTGTCAAGGGTGTTAAAATACGATAACGTTGAGCGATCGTCTCCTCTGGTGCTTGTAGTTTTTCCATAGCCGCGTAACCTGTAACCTGATTGATGGAGTTGTCGCCTATGTTGCTATATGACTCACTCTATCTAGAGTATGCCCAAATTTGTTGCCAATTCTGTCACCCTCAGAGGATTTTAAGTGAAGTGAATTACTATTCTTATCGTTAAACCGAACTTTATTAGCCATGTCGTACAGTGACTTTACCCTCTATGAAATCAAAAGCCAATTTAACCTAATTATTCAGGAACGAGTAGAATTATTTAACCCGATAGAATCAGTCATCCCCAGCCCCATTTTGCAAGAAATTCTCGCCGAAAATATTCCTCTCGCCTTAGAAATCGATACCGAAAAAGCTCGTTCAGAATTAATTATTGCCCCTATCCTGGTTGAATTGCGAAAATCCTTCAATCGAAAAATTAGTATCTTTTCGGGTACAGAGTTTACCGTTGACAAACAGAAAGGACTCAACGGTAAATGCGATTTTCTGATTAGCCAGTCACCCGAACAATTATATATCAATGCTCCTGTCGCCACCCTAGTTGAAGCCAAAAACGATAACATCAAATCAGGCATAGCTCAATGTATTGCTGAAATGATAGCCGCTCAACTCTTTAACCAGCAGAGAAATCAGCAAATTTCCTGTATCTATGGCGGCGTGACGACAGGAAGTAACTGGAAGTTTATGAAATTAGTAGATAATACCGTATCCATTGAATCCGGAGAACATTTTATTGGTAATATAGAACTTATTCTGGGCATTCTTACTCAGATTGTCCATACCACCTTTGCCAAAAATGGTGACAGCTAATCGAATAGGGGATAAGTGAGAGGCTTTAGAGATTACGGAGGAGGATATTACCGATGCAGTCGCCTGGGTACGCCAAGACTCTGTGCTATAGTGATGCGAGTTTTTTCGATACGAATAAGTAGGTCAGTGGCAATAAACCTACCTGTATTAAGTTCTGGAAATAACCCTCAAACCCTTACAAATGACGAATGACGAAGGAAAAAGGACGATCTCCAACGTGACTCAAAACACCTTACAATTGTCCCTAACTGCTTTACGGGAACAGGAATTGCAGCGCCTGCGGAATAGTTTACGTCAGGGACAACAACCGATGGCAGATTGGCAGGGGGGTTCTCTGGCGGTGTCGGCGGTACCGGGTGCGGGAAAGTCTACGGGAATGGCTGTCGCGGCGGCTATTGCGATCGCACGCTATCAACTTCATGGTAAACGACAATTAGTGGTGGTCACGTTTACGCGATCGGCAGCGGCTTCAATTAAGGCGAAAATTCGCGATTATCTCAAGCCCCTGCGCTTACCCCAAAATAGTTTTGTGGTGTATACGCTGCATGGGTTAGCCCTCAATATTGCCAACCGCCATCCGGATTTATCCGGGATTAATTTAGATGCGCTGACGGTTGTCACCCCGAATCAAAGTCACCGCTTAATTCGCGCTTGTGTAGAACAGTGGATAGCCTCGAATCCGCGCCGTTATTCTAGTTTGCTGGAAGGCGTCAGTTTTGATGGGGAAGAAACGGAACGATTGCGGCGACAATCGGTATTGCGAACCGAAGTGTTACCGTCTTTGGCGTATACAGTGATTCACGAAGCCAAAAGTTCGGGACTATTGCCCGAAGACTTATGGGTAATCAGTCAACAAACCAATGACCCTTATGACATATTAGCGATCGCGGCGGGATTATACGAACAATATCAACGAGTGACGCGATCGCGAGACTTTATTGATTATGATGATATGATTCTGGCAGCGTTGCGAGTGCTAGAAGATAACACCGTGCGTCAACTCTGGCAGAGGCAATTCTTTGCTGTATTTGAAGACGAAGCACAGGATTCCAGTCCCTTACAATATCGCTTATTACAAACCCTAGCCACTGATCCAAGTAATCCTTACAGTCCCCTCAATTTAATCCGGGTGGGTGACCCAAATCAAGCGATTAACTCCACCTTTACCCCCGCTGACCCAATTTATTTTAATCGCTTTTGTACCGAATGCCAGGAACAACAGCGCCTTGCTACCATGGATCAAGCGGGTCGTAGTACACCGATTATTATTAATGCGGCTAACTTTATCCTAAATTGGGTGAATCAAACCTATACGCAAAACCAGGATGAATCCACTCGTCCTTTCCGCCCCCAAACCATCCATCCCGTACCCCCGAATGACCCGCAAACCGACGCCAATCCCCAGCCAGAGGGGAGAGGGTTAGAAATCTATCAACCCAGTGATATTTATCAAACGGTAGAATTGTTGGGACAACGGGTAATAGACCTATTTACCCGCAACCCAGACCATAACGCGGCGGTATTAGTCCGAGAAAATCGCCAAGGAAACTTTATCGCCCAGAAACTCGACTATCTCAAACGCCAGCATGGGATTGACGTGTATGATGTACAGGGGAGCGATCGCCATTCACACATTCCCGTTGAAATTCTGGCATTATTGCAATTTATTGACCGTCCCCATTCTCCCGATTACCTAAAAGCCGCATTAGACGTTCTGGTTAAACGCCAACTGATTCCCACCCAAGACTTAAACGCCCTCGCCACCTATCCCGAACAATTCCTCTATCCCGGACCCCTTGACCCCCATCCCACGCCCGCAGTCAGTCAAGCCGCCAGATACTGTCGTAGTCTATTACGGGCGCGTCTAGAATTACCCCATTACCAGCTTATTTCCTTCTTAGCCCTCACCTTACAGTACGACCAATCGGAACTCGCCACAGCCGATAAACTAGCCGAACGAGTGGTTAAACAAACCTATAGTAGCAGCGCCATGCCTGCTACCTTAGCCGCCTTGAGTGAAATTGTCTCCTCGGAACGATTTGAACCTGTCGAAACCGAAGACGCCGACTCTCGCTATCTACGTCGCCATCAACTCACCATCATCACCATGCACAAAGCCAAGGGATTAGATTGGGACTACGTATTTCTCCCCTTTCTCCACGAAGACACCATTCCCGGTAATCCTTGGGTACCCACCGCCGCCCAATTCTTAGGCGATTTCACCCTCGCTGAAGTCGCCCGGGCGCAAATTCGCGCCAGCTTACACGAACACCCCCTACCCACCGCCTTAGAAGCCTGGGAGAAAGCCGGACAACTAAAAACCGCCGAAGAATATCGTTTATTATACGTTGCCATGACCCGCGCCAAGCGACTCTTATGGATATCAGCGGCACAAAAAGGACCCTTTCGCTGGAATACATTCAGTGGACAAGCCTCAGACAACTTACAGATAAAAAAGCCCTGTCCCGTATTACCTGTCTTAACCCGTCGCTTCCCCGATTCAGTATGTTCGTAGTTGCGCTTGTAGTTGCGCTTTAGCGCCAGTTCATCGTCCCGCTGCACCACCATAAACCCTAAAATAAGCGACTACCTATTAAATCAGAGAAATAAAACCACCTTAGCCCTGAATGCGATCGCACAACCAACCCTATCCGATTTAACCATCTCACTGACGACTATAACCCATTCCCCGCTTCACTTGCCAATAACCGTTGCAGGGGTTCTATCAACAGCGGCAAGTTATTTCAATTGATGAGCTTTAACAATCGCTAACACATCCTCTCGTTTCACCGTTATCCCCCCACTCATTCATCTAATACAACCGCTAAAAATTACCATTTCATCTTTACCTTTAACCTGAATCGTACCTTACTCTTTAAACGAATGCTTGCCCACTATAGCTAGGGGCTGCTGAATAAGTGTTGTGGTGAGGGGGAGCTCTTGAAGCTGGGGAAGCCAATGTAGAGACGTGCCATGGCACGTCTGGGAGCTGGGGGAGCAAGGATACATTTTTCTTGAGCAATGGTGCGTTACGCTCCGCTAACGCACCCTACGATTTACGATTTATCCTTTCAACTTTTTACCTAAAAGCTGGTTGGTTAATTTGGGATTTGCCCGTCCATTGGTTTCCTTCATCACCTGTCCCACAAAAAACCCTTGCAGCTTGGTTTTACCATTCCGATACTGTTCCAATTTCTTGGGATTCGCGGCAATTACTTGATCAATGATGGCTTCCAGTTGGCTGACATCAGAGATTTGAATCAGTCCCCGACTTTCAGCTATTTCCTTAGCTGAACCGCCTGTTGCTAGGAGTTCTGGGAGAATTTCTTTGGCAATTTTGCCGCTAATCGTATCCTCTTCAATCAACTGAATCAGTTCTGCCAACACTAACGGTTTGAGCGCAATTTCGGTAATCGCCAGTTTCTCCGTATTCAGATAAGCAGCAATATCTCCCATCACCCAGTTTGCCACTTGTTTGGGATTGGCATTAGCGGTTACAGCGGCTTCAAAATATTCGGCAACCAGTTTATCTTCAGTTAAGACGCGGGCATCATACGCCGAAAGCCCGAATTTCTCTTCATAATGATGCCGTTTCTCGGCGGGAAGTTCGGGGAGTTCACTACGCCATTGTTCGAGTTGTTCTTTAGAAACTTCAATCGGGGGTAAGTCGGGTTCGGGGAAGTAGCGGTAATCGCTAGACCCTTCTTTAATCCGCATACTAATCGTGCGTTGACTTCCTTCTTCCCAGAGGCGGGTTTCTTGGACTATCGGTTCCCCGGTTTCAATTGCCTCGATTTGCCGTTCGATTTCGTAGTCAATGGCTTTTTGAATGGCGCTAAAGGAGTTCATGTTTTTGATCTCAACTTTCACGCCAAATTCTTTTTGACCGACGGGACGCACGGAGATATTCACGTCACAGCGTAGGGAACCTTCCTGCATATTGCCATCGCTGATACCCAAGTAACGCATAATCCGGCGTAATTCTTGGGCATATTCGGCGGCTTCTTTGCCAGAACGCAAGTCGGGTTCTGAGACAATTTCTAGGAGGGGGATACCTGCACGGTTGAAATCGACGAGGGAGTAGGTGGAACCAGAGAGTCGGTCACTTCCGGCATGGACGAGTTTTCCGGCGTCTTCTTCCATGTGCAGACGGGTGATGCCGATTTTTTTGTCGAGGGGGTTTCCGTCGTCATCAATGAGTTCGATTTCTAACCAGCCATGTTCGGCGATGGGAAGGTCATATTGAGAGATTTGATAATTTTTGGGTAAGTCGGGATAAAAGTATTGTTTGCGGTCAAATTTACTATAGGGGGCGATTTGGCAATTGAGGGCTAATCCGGCTTTGACGGCGGATTCCAGGACTTTTTGGTTGAGAACCGGTAGCACGCCGGGGAGTCCCATGCATATCGGGTCAATGTTGGTGTTGGGGCGAGTGCCGAATTCTGTGGAGGAGTAGGAGAATATTTTGGTGGCGGTGTTGAGTTGGCAGTGGGTTTCTAGACCGATTATGGCTTCGTACTTGGTTTTGGCGGGTGCTGCGGTGGTCATCTGTTTCTTTGTCAGAGTTTTGGTCTATTTTAGCGTGGGGGTTGGGATCGTCATTTGTCATTTGTCATTTGTCATTTGTCATTTGTCGTATGATCAACTCTCCCCAATCACTCGATCGAGAGTGTGGCGAATAATCTCCCGTTGTTGGGCATCATATTGCCAACGTTCCAGAAACGCCTTATAACTTCCCTCTCCGGTGATGGCACTTTCCCGTAACGCCACTACTTTTTCCTGCACTTGAGGGAGATTAATTTGTTCAATTAAATGGATCGTTCGTCTTCGTACTCGATCTGATCCTTGCGCCATGGCTTCATTCTGATTCCGACGGTGGGTAATCGCCATCGCAGCGGACATGGCTAAGTTTTTCACCAACAGTTCAGCGACGGTATCCGGTGAGGATTGCAGGGCTTGAATTACCTCTGGCGAGGGAGTATCCGCTAAACTGTCGTCAGCGGTGAGGTACGTGACAAAGAACCCTCTAGCACCATTTGTGGTTTTCACCAATTGGGCGATCGCACTCGCCGCGTCTACTTGGGAGAGTTCACCGGATGACAGTTGGGTCATCAGCGACTGAGTGAGTGCGATCGCGTCGTCAAAGGTCACATCGTCTGGAATATCCACCTGATTCCATCTCGTAATAAAATGCTAGTCAAGTTATCTTGATCCAAAATTCATCCTAATGCAAGCACTTTGGCTGGAAAACAATCAACTGCAACTCCGCCACGATATCTCCATTCCGCAGCCACCACCGGGGGAAGCCTTGGTACGAGTTGTTCGGGCGGGTATCTGCAACACGGATTTGGAATTAATTCGAGGCTATTATCCTTATAAGGGTATTTTAGGTCATGAATTCGTCGGTGTTGTCGAACAAGGACCGATTGAGTTACAGGGACAACGAGTTGTTGGCGAGATTAACGCCGTCTGTGGGCAATGTCACTATTGTCAACGTGGACAATCAACCCACTGCGAAAACCGCACGGTATTGGGAATTGCCAACCGCCATGGGGCGTTTGCCGACTATCTTAGTTTACCGATCGCGAATTTGCATCGAGTCCCCGATACTTTACCCACAGATTTAGCTACCTTTACCGAACCCGTCGCCGCCGCCTTGGAAATTCAGCAGCAAGTCACGGTGAGTTCGACGGAACGAGTGGTGGTGGTGGGCGATGGGAAACTGGGACAATTAGTCGCCCAAACCCTTGCCCTAACCGGATGTGACTTGTTTGTGGTGGGGCGTCATCGGCATAAGTTGGCAAATTTATCGGCACGGGGGATTAATGTGGGATTCGCCGATGCGATCGCACACCGATCGTTTGATATTGCGGTTGAGTGTACCGGGAATCCGGCTGGATTTGAACTCGCCCGCCGCGCTTTACGTCCACGGGGTATTTTAGTCCTGAAAAGTACCTACGCGGGTCAATTAACCTTTGATGCATCATCTCTGGTTGTAGACGAAATTACCCTAATTGGGTCGCGTTGTGGTCCGTTTGCCCCCGCCCTTGAGTTACTGGCGTCAGGACGGGTGGATGTGAAACCACTGATTCAGGGTCATTATCCGTTACGAGAGGGACTTAAAGCTGTTGAACAGGCAAAAAGTAAGGGCGTGTTGAAGGTTTTGTTGGATATGAGTGATTAGTAGTTTGTCATTGGTCATTGGTCATTGGTCATTGGTTATACTCGCTTGCCGAAAAGAAGCCAACCAGATGAGTGTTCAGGATAAAAACAGGGAGGGTCAAGTCGGGTGCAAATCGGATGGTTAGAAGATAAACAGACAAAGGCAAAGGCGATCGAACTGACCAATGTTATTCGTTTTTTTGCCAATCGCGGTTGGACACCCGCCACCAGTTCAAATTTTTCCTTCGTTAAGGATCAGGAACAAAAAGCCTTTGTTATTTCTCGTTCTGGACAGGATAAAAGCCAGTTTAAACCCAATCATTTAATGCTAATCGACGAACAAGGTCAAGCGATTGAACCGAAAGAGGCAAAACCCTCAGCCGAAACCTTAATTCACCTAAGTCTTTATAACTGGCAACCCATTGAATGTGTGCTGCATACCCACTCCCCGGCGTCTACCGTGTTATCGATGAAATATGCTGGATTAGGAACGGATTTTGCCCATCCTGGTGAAATAACCTTTACTGGCTACGAAATTAAAAAAGCCTTTGATGGAATTGACACCCACGACGCAACCGTAACGCTGCCCATTTTTCCCAATTCCCAAAACATGGTAGAATTTACTGCGAATTTGGATCGATATTTAGCCGGGAGTGATGAGTTATTTGGCTTCGCGATCGCGGGTCATGGGTTATATACTTGGGGAAACACGATTCAGGCGGCGAAACGTCATGTTGAAGCCTGGGAATTTCTGTTCGAGTGTCGTTTATTGGAGTTAAGGATGGGATGAGTGTTACCCTAACCGATGTCAAGTATATTTTGTTGGATATTGAAGGCACAACCTCTGATATTCAATTTGTGCATAAGGTGATGTTTCCTTACTCTAGAGAACGGTTAGAACAGTTTGTTTTAAGCCATCAGAATTTAGATGAGGTGGTTGAGGCGATTAACCTGACGCAGCAGACGGTTAAAGCTGAACAAGGACAAGATATTGATTTAGAGGGCGCGATCGCCACTTTACTCGAATGGATTGATTGTGATCGCAAACATCCCGCCCTGAAATCGATTCAAGGACTGATTTGGAAAGAGGGATTCGAGATGGAGGCATTTAAATCACATCTTTACCCAGATGTCAAGCCAAAGTTAGAAGAATGGGCGCGATCGGGGTTAAAATTAGGGATTTATTCCTCTGGGTCAATTGACACTCAAAAAATGTTCTTCAGCCACACAGTAGAAGGAGATTTAACCCCACTCATTGCTAACCATTTCGATTTAACCACGGGGAGTAAAAAAGAAGCGATGAGTTACGAGAAGATTATCGATAGTTTAGGACTAGCCCCCAATAAAATCGTCTTCTTTTCCGACGTTCCCGCTGAATTAGTCGCGGCGCGAGAGAAAGGGTTACGAGTGGTTCATGTCAAGCGCGAGGGAACCGCATCTTGGTCTGACGTACCAGAAGTAGAATCGTTTCAAGACGTATCGTTGAACACATAAGCGAAGTTAGATGCCAGGAAATAAATTTCCGGCTGAAAGCTTAAGTAAGCTAAAGCTTACTCCATTAAACACTTTGAAGGCTTCTTTGGCTTTAGCAAGATTTGTGAATTGACTGTATGGCATTGTTGTTCGATCTGATCAAATCAATTCACACATTAGAAAACAGGTAAATCTAAAACAAATCCGGGTAAAACAGCTTCTCCTGATAAACTTGCAGGTAACTGCACAATTTCAACAGTCTGATTTGGACGATAAATTTCCACCTGTTGGGCTTGCGGATTAATCAACCACCCTAAACGCAAACCACTGTTCAGGTATTCCTGCATTTTGGTTTGTAAGTCTTCCAGGGAATCGGTGCGAAAACGCAATTCGATGACAAAATCAGGACAAATGGGCGGAAATTTTTCTTGGGCTTCTAGGCTTAACGATTCCCAGCGTTCATTGGTAACCCAAGCGACATCGGGAGAACGATCTCCGCCATTGGGTAAGCGAAATATGGTAGATGAACTAAAGACTCGTCCCCGTTGAGTTTGGCGATTCCAAAACCACACTTGACCGTTTAAATCAGCTTCTCGATTTCCACTCATGCCACCGACAGGAGGCATAATAATTAATTTTCCTTTAGCCGTTCGTTCGAGTTGCCAATTGTGATTGGCTTGGCAGAGTTGATAAAATTGTTCATCGCTTAAACCAACGTTGTCTAAGTTTAGAATTACTGGAGTTGAAGTAATCGTTGCCATGCCATAAACCCATAGAATACTGACCCGTTAAACCTTGCATATCCTCTCATATTAGCAAATAGGAGTTAGACTCGCGATCGCACGGACAACCCGAACTATTCTTTTAGGTTGAATCGGTTAATAATGAAGGTCTGCGATCGCCAAGACAGGGCGACCCGACCTAATTGAATGGAATGGTGTTGTTGATTAAACCAAGCGGGTCGCCCCTACAGGAAGATGATCGGGGTTTTGGTTCTAGTATCCGATCGCCCAATCGTATCTATCCTGATCCAAGCAACGCGATCGCACGTTTCCTCCTTATCCCCTAACTTCTTCCCACTCCTAGGAAGACGGGGAAGCATCACTCCCAAGTCAGCCCCTGTTTATTTCTACCACCTGATTGAGATAAGGAAAACTTTTAGACTTTACGCTTACGTTTTAATCATTTAAACTTCATCAAACTTAACAGGGCAGAAAACGTCACGGGTCAATCCTGATTTGATCAGGGTTTGAGGTTGTAGTACAATGTTAACTTAATCCTGTATTGTGCTAATTTTATAGCAATTTTTCAACTTTAAACGCTTCAAACCCTTATAAATACGTTATTTTATCCCGTAACGCTGCGGCAAACGTGAAACACGACAAGCATCTTACATTACCCAATTTCCTCAACTCAGATCTAGGTAAATTTGACAAAGGAACCTTTTTATGCATCTGAGGTTTAATCAAAAAGGAACAACTGGGGGGAATAGGAATGCAACTCAGCAGGAGTTAGAGGAAGTGCGATCGCATAAGACACAGATCACCGAATCTCTGCTTAAGCCAACAAATTGAGGAACCAGTGACTGGATGGGAGGGGAAGTAACTGTAACTAAAAAGCTGGACACTTTTGGACATTGTTGGATATTTTGTCCAGGTGTTGTAGAACAGAAGAAATAGGGCGCGATCGCACCGCGACTCAACCCAAATCATTCTCTTTATACAGTTGCGCGGTCTTCGCTTTAAATTGAGGACAGGGCGACCCGATCGCATTGAATAGAGTGGTGTTGTTAATTAAACCAAGCGGGTCGCCCCTACAAGAAAGAATTTGACAAAAGTACATTCAGTTATCCCTGTTTGACTGGTAGGGCATCACCGATCCTTTTCGGTCGGTGAGAATGTCAACGATGTCCTGCATCAGACGTTTTCTCTCGATCAACGGTTAACCAACTGTTTTTGAAATACCAACCATTTTTCCATAGCATCAGAATTAGAGTCTACCCCTTCCTGTAATAAAATTACCCCATCTTCAAACCCAATAATGCCATACTCCTGCTTTGCCGTTACCTGATCAATGAGCGATACTAGCGACTTCAAGAGTCCTCGTTCCTGATCAAAAGCCACCTGATATTGCTGCAATCGCCAAAGGTCAGCAATCATATAGTCTACATTAATAACCTCTTGCTGATCATTGCGTAACTTTAAATCCGGTAAGCGGATAATTTCACGGCGACTAGAGAGATGAGGAATAATATACGTTGTCGCCGAAACACTGGCATCCGGTGGAATTTGAGTCACTAAAGGACGCATTTGTTGCACATGTCGCCACTGTTGGGGTAATGAGATATGTACCCACGGATCAAAGGAATCCGGTAGCATAAAATAAAACGCCCGATTTAACGCTGAAGCACTGGAGGTATAGGAAAAAATAAGCGTTAAAGTAATACAAAAAATCCAAAAATATCGAAACAGCGATCGCTTATATAAATCTTGATGCTTTGACCACCAAAGAATCGCCCCATAAAACAACCCTGGCACCACCGTAAGCGCATAGCGAATATTAATCGCCAGTACCGATTCTCCCTGACCTAAAAATAACTTAAGTAAGGGAAATCCAGCTATCATCCAAGAGGCGGGTGAAATCGCTGGCACAAATGCCAACGGTAACCATTGGCCCAATAAATAATTCAACGTGCGACCAACAGGTGTCACCAATTCCACCAACACTCGCCCCGGATTACTCACCATTCCCCAGATAATCTCTAACGTAGACGCCTCATCCCCTGAAGCATATTGACCGAATCGTTCCATCATAAACCGCTGCGAAATATCCTCGGAAAATAACGGCATAACTAGATTTGTCAGCACAATCATATAGCCAAAACTTAGGCTACAAACCGCTAACCCAATCCGGGGATAGCGCCGACTCAGAATTAGGTACACTCCCACACCAAACAAGCCGATTCCTGCATCTTCGCGCACAGTTAAAAGTAACACAGCTAATATCCAAAACAGCCACCAGCAACGTTTTTCCATCGCTAGCAACAGTCCGAAAACAAATAGGGGAATCTGGGAAATATCGTGAAAGTTCGATAACGTTGGACCAATAACTGCATTCGCACAGTAAAAGCTAACTGTAATCATCCCAGCTAAGGTTGGTTCCAGATACTCTCGTGCGAGAAAATATAACACCAAACCCGCCGCCGTGACCAATGTTACCTGCAATACGGTTAACGTGGCGGGTGTAGGAAATAAAGCATACAGGGGTAACCAAAGTAACAACGCTGGCGTAAAATGTTGTCCCAAACGATGATAATCCACCCTGGGAACCTCCCCCTGATGAACGACATTCGTCGAAAGTTGGGAGGATAAGGAACTCTCAAAAAAACGTCCGTGCAGGTTATTCCAGAAGACTTGATTAAAAATACCTTGGTCGTAGGAGGAATAAAACGTATAGTGTCGATGTAAGCCTAAAGTTAAAGCAATACAAAAAAAAGCGAGTGCCGCCGTAATCGCTAACTTTGATAGAGATACCTGAGAGAATTTAAATCGCATCATAGTATGTCTGGCTGTATAATTCGTCTATCATACCCGTAGTTATTTTCCAGAGAACATTACCCTAACGAAGGACAAAGGACAAAGGACAAAGGACAAAGGACAAAGGACAAAGGACAAAGGACAAAGGACAAAGGACAAAGGACAAAGGACAAAGGACGAAGGACTACTTAATTTTGCTACCATAGCGGGAGTCCCCTTGCTGATTGTAAGATGATCAAGAGAATTTCCTTAAGCTTAGGCTTGTTGAGTGGCATCCTATTCACAGGCAATCCAGTTAATGCTGATATACCCCTAACTCCAGTCTCCCCTGCATCCTCAACAGTTCCCCAAACCATTTCCCAAGCCTCCACCTCTAGCAATATCAAGCTGTTACTCGAAGACTTACCTGAGGGGTTCCAGGAACTTCCCCCCGAATTAACCACCTCACTTGCCTCTCAATTTAGACTGTTAACCCAGCAATTCAAGGAAGCCAACCTGAACCCAGAAAATTTATTTGCCTTTGTCAATCCCGAAAGCTTTCAAATTGTGCTGGGATTTACCAGTCCCCTTAACGAACAAGATTGGGTAAACTTTGATACCAATGTACAGCAGTTACAACAACCCGAAATTCAACAGTTACTGGTTAGCCAACTGAAGCAACGATTGCAAGGGATGGGAGAAATTAACGTTTTGGAATACAAACCCCTCCCACAATTGAATAACTTTGCAGATACATCAACAGGCTTTACTTTAGGCATCGATATGGAAGGAACCCCCCTACAATTAGACATGGCAACCTTTCGCCGAGGTGGGATGATTGCGTTCACTGGGGTGATGTATGTAAATGGACAAATGCCATTAATTCAAGTTGGCGATGTTGCCCAAAAGCTTGATAGCCGTATTGTCCAACGTTCGGCGCAATCTTATCCTGCTGGTTTAGCCAACCATCAGTTTTAAATCCCCAACCGACAACGTAGATATATACCCACCTGGCGTATATGTAGGGGCGGGTTTAACGACTATCTTTCTGGTTGCACACAAGATGTGACTAAACCCGCCCGCATTAGGTATAGCACTACTATTGCCTATTGCCTATTCCCTAGCGCTATATCATCGTTCAATTCTCTCCCGAATCCACTTCCGAAAAGCCCTTAAAGCCACACTTGAACCTTGCATCAAACTCATTTGGACAAATTGTGAAACCCCCTCAATTATCGGGAAATTCGGAAAAGTAGGACTCAAAGAAGATTCAACATAATCACCCACTTGCAGTACATTAATTTTTAAAGTTCCCTGAGAAAACTGCCATAACTCCGGCACTCCCAAAGCGGCATAAGCACTCAGTTGCGTTTTGGAAGTAACATCAACCTCAATGGCTAAATCAGGGGGTGGATCTACGGTTAAATCTAATCGTCTTTTGCCAATCATTAAACGATGATTTTGAATATAAAAACAATTATCTGGCTCGATTCCTGCTGCCATATCCTGGCGCTTGAACGTCGTTGAACCGTAACATTCGCGGTCAACCTCCAATTCTTCTAGCAAAATTTTTACCATGTCACCAATAATTTCTTTATCAAACTCATGTTCTGGTAATGGCATCCTAATTTCTAATTGACTGTGATAGTAAGCTACTCTAGTCGCTCGTTTTTCACCGAGTTCTTGCAAAATATCCTCGAATTTTGACCAGTTTACATCAGTCAAAATAATTCGCTGTCCTAGAGGAACACTTAACTGTTTGAGTTGTAATGTTACCATTTATAGTTACCTTGGGGTTAACCTGCTTCTATGTTAGGGCAATCACTTCACCTGTACTAATACCAAGTTGTGTTCAAAGATAGCAGATAGAGTAGATGGGGTGAGGGGGTGATGGGAAGATGGGGGAAAAAAAAGTTCTACATTAGACGGCAACTTGGTATAAAACCCGCACAGTATTCAACCAAGTCGCAAACCGCTATATTGTTTTAGACAAAATCTCCCGGTAGCTACCAATAGCTTACCGGGAGAGACTCAGCATTTTCTGTTTGATTTCTATTTTAGGTTCAAGGACACCGATCAAAAATCCGTAAAATTCAGGAATTTCCGGTCTCTAGTTTCCATAAATCATCAAAAATACGGGTTGACAACGGGTTATAGCAATGCTAAATAGGGTCGGCTGAATAAGTCTTGTGGTGGAGTTAGAGAGCAGGGGAAGCAGGGGAAGCAGGGGAAGCAGGGGAAGCAGGGGGAGAAATAACAAATGACGAATGACGAATGACGAATGACGAATGACAAATGACGAATGACAAATGACAAATGACAAATGACATAAGACAAATGACAAATGACATAAGACAAATGACAAATGACATAAGACAAATGACATAAGACAAATGACAAATAACCCTTACCGCTCAAAACTGTAGATTTTTTGCGTGGTTAAATGCTCAAATACACGGGAGGGACACTGACTCAGTGAAAACATTTGCCGATCAAGCTGAACTTGTAAACTAAGCAGGGGATCGACACCAGTAGACACTAGAAACTCTAGGCGTCCCAGTTGCGACCAAGTGCTGAGTGTATCTAAGATTTTCGCGATCGCAACGCAGTAAGGATGATGGCTATCCTTGTACCAGTCGGGTTCTGCCAGATTAGCTTGATCAAAGCCCAAGTGAACGATTAAAGATGGTTTCCCAAATAGTGCGATCGCCACAGGACGCGCTTCTTCCTGTAACAATAGGTTATGGCTTGCTGTTAAATGTCGCAGCTTTTCCAGTCGTTCATACCGTTCTGTCACCGGTTGCGGCGCATCTAACCACTGAATTCCCACAGTGACTAAATAGGTTTGTAGCAACAGATGTCCCAATTTCTGTGCCTTGGTTGCTAAATAGATCGAATTATAGTCATTGGATTCAATCAACAGGGGGACGCGATCGACCACCTCAATCCCATATCCCCTTAATCCAGCAATCTTACGCGGATTATTGGTAATCAGGCGAATTTTTTTGACGCCAATATCATTAAGCATCTGCGCCCCCATCCCATAGTTACGCAGATCCGCCGGAAATCCCAAGCGTTCATTCGCTTCCACCGTATCCAATCCCATATCCTGGAGGGAATAGGCTTTCAGCTTATTCACCAAACCAATCCCGCGTCCCTCTTGGCGCAAATACACCAGTACCCCTTGACCCGCCGCCTCAATCATTTTTAATGCGGCTTCCAGTTGCTGACGACAATCACAGCGCAGGGAACCCAAAGCATCTCCCGTGAGACATTCTGAGTGCATCCGTACCATCACGGGTTGGTCTTGGAACGTGTCCGGATCTCCCTTGACAATTGCCACATGTTCTGTTTTGTCTAAGGTATTGCGATAGCCATAAATTTTAAACGTGCCGAACTCTGTCGGCAATTTAGCCACCGTTTCCCGGTAGACAAAGCGATCGTGTTCTAGGCGGTAACTAATTAAGTCAGCAATGCTAATCAGTTTAAGATTATGCTGTTTGGCATACTGAATCAACTGCGGCAAACGCGCCATAGACCCATCGGGATTTTGGATTTCACAGATCACCCCGGCTGGGTATAAACCTGCCAATCGCGGTAAATCCACCGCCGCTTCCGTATGACCTGCCCGTTTGAGGACACCTCCTTCTCTAGCGCGGATCGGGAAAATATGACCTGGACGTCGTAAATCACAGGGTTTAGTGTGGGGATTAATCGCAATTTGGATCGTTCGCGCCCGGTCTTCTGCCGAGATACCCGTTGTCACCCCCAAATGGGATGCTGCATCAATGCTAATCGTGAACGCCGTTTGATTGCTATCGGTATTTTTAGTTACCATTAACGGCAAATCCAGGGCATCGAGGCGTTCTCCCATCAGCGCCAGACAAATCAAGCCCCTGGCTTCCACCGCCATGAAATTAATCATATCCGGTGTGGCAAATTGGGCAGCGCAAATTACGTCCCCTTCGTTCTCCCGGTTTTCATCGTCAACCACAACCAAAGCGCGACCGGCTTTGAGGTCGGCTAGGGCTTCATCTATCGAGTTGAATTCAAACAAAACAGTTTCAGGCGATTCCACGTCAAAAGCGCGAGTGCTAGATCCTTAAGATTTATAGCGTGAGTTACTTTTTGATTGTATCCCGTTTATCTGGGCAAAGCTTCCCCAGCTTCCAGACGTTCCACCGGAACGTCTCTACTACCCCCTCTCCCTCATCTGTGACTGTTTCAATGCGGCTTTCGCTTGTTGCCAAAGCTGCTCTAATTCATCCAGGGTATACTCAGACAAGGAACGAGTTGCGATCGCTTCCATCCCCGACAGGCGCTGGATAAACCGTTGATTGGTGTCTTGCAGCGCTGTGGCTGGGTCAAGATCATACCAACGGGCGACATTAATTAGTGTAAACAATAAGTCCCCTAGTTCTGCCTGCTGATCCTCTTTCCCTTCCTGATCAATTGCCTGATGGAACTCCGCTAATTCTTCATCAAATTTTGCCCAAACCCCATCCACATCATTCCATTCAAACCCGGCGGCGGCGGCTTTTTGAGACATTTTCATCCCTGCCATTAAGGGAGGGAGTTTCCGGGCGTATCCCTGGAGTTTACGACTCAACCGTTGTGCCTCGGCTGGGGTTTCTCCTTTTTCGGCAGCTTTGATTTGCTCCCAATTGTAATGGACTTCTTCGGCGTCTTGCACATTGACATCACCGAAGACGTGGGGATGACGACGGATGAGTTTTTCGGTAATGCCATCTGCCACCTCTTTTAGGGTAAAGTCACCGACTTCGGCGGCTATTTGGGCTTGTAAGACGACCTGAAGCAGTAAATCGCCCAATTCTTCGGCAATGGCTTGGGGATTGCCGCTGCGAATGGCATCTACAACTTCATAGGCTTCTTCGATCACATAAGGGGTCAACGTCTCCGGAGTTTGGGCAAGATCCCAAGGACAGCCTCCATCAGGCGATCGCAACTGGGCAACCACATCGATAAGCTGTTGTAGGGCATTGGTCATTTGTCCTTTGCTCACGTCGTGAGCGTCAGTCGAACGGTCATTCGTCATTTGTCTTATGCCTTATGTAAGAGGTCGAGGATGCAGGCATTTTGGTTAAGCTATAGGGACAATCCCTCAAGCAGTTCTATCGGGTAACTATGAATCTAACTATTTTTGATCAGAAACTCCGCATTGAACTGGAATGGTACGAGCAACTGTGGGCGTTCACCTTAGATAAAGTGTGGGAAATCCCTCTCAACCATATTATCAGTGTCTCTACTGATGAACCTCCAAGCAGTTGGACAGAAATTCGCGCCCCCGGTACAGCGTTACCGGGAGTGATTAAGGCGGGAACCTACTACAGTTCTAGGGGAAAAGAATTTTGGTATGTGACTAGCGATCGCAATTATCTCGTACTAGCACTACAAGCTGAACCCTACCAGAAAATTGTCCTAACGTTAGACCAAAATGACTTTTGGGCAGAACGTATTCAGCAAGCCCAAGCCTCATCGATTTGAGGATAACTTCTGTTCCCTGTTCTCTTTTCCCTGTTCCCCAAACTTAAATTTATTTTGGCGAATAAAGCCAGCTTTGATATTCAGGATTAGTGTCTTTCATATCTTCATAAAGCCAGACCATGCGATCCAGAAACCACAGCTTTCCGGCATAGATTAGCGCGACACCAAACAGCGTGATCCAAATGTCAAGTTCAATGACGCCCCAAGCCACAAAACCTGTACCAATTGCTGCTACTGTCGTGAGGATATTGGGCATAGTTTGATGTCGGGCGGGGACGGGGATTGTATCTCGATTCATCCAAACCCGTTCGCCAAACACGGCTTTAGATGCCCAATTATCAGTTGTTTCCGGTTCAGCAAAGAGGCGTGGATTTACCCAATTCCAAAGTAACGCCACTGCAACCAAAAGCAAAGACCACCAACCTAGCCAAATTCGACTCCAAATGCCTAGAATGAGCAAAGGTAAAACTGTGTTGCGTGTCCAGACACTCCAAGGATTAGCATGACGTGTCCATGTAGCTTCATCCATCTGAAACAGTTGAGAAATTTTGTTTTCTAGAGTCATGATTGTTATAAGTAGGTGGACACAATTAAAGTTAACGGTCGAGATTAGGGAACAGGGAACAGGGAACAGTAAGGGTTTGAGGGCGATTTACTTGCACTTAGTACAGTACCGTTTTCTGTTGTCCGACTACTTATCTCAGAAGCGTCAAGTTCGTCGATTTGAGGTTCGTTTGCGTTTAGTTGATTTACGGCGCGGCTTTTGCTTTTGACGCTGGTAGCGCTTGTAGGTGGAACTCGTCCAATCACTGATGGAGTGGATGATAGCGCCGAGTTCTAAGCCGATAAATAAGGCAATCCAGTGGGCTTGATAATCGAGGAGCGATCGCGTGATTTGTTGTTTCAACTCTTCCCCAGTCCAGGG
This sequence comes from Coleofasciculus sp. E2-BRE-01, assembly GCF_040221695.1. Lineage (NCBI taxonomy): Bacteria > Bacillati > Cyanobacteriota > Cyanophyceae > Coleofasciculales > Coleofasciculaceae > Coleofasciculus > Coleofasciculus sp. E2-BRE-01. The sequence goes on from NZ_JAVKEA010000190.1 coordinate 151,143, forward strand.
TACAGCTTGGAATAGGTACATAATCACTAATCCTAATCCCGCCAAGGCGATGATCCAACTCCCCAGATAAAGGATACGAATCGTAGTCCCGAGGATAAAGCCGTGGGAAAAAATAGAGCGGTGGCGCATCACCTTTTGGTAGGGTAGCCAAATCCAGCGCAGCCACCCCCAGCGTTTAAAGGGGCGTGAGTAGAGATCTAAGTCGGGACTGAACATGAGTCCACTAAAAAAAAAGCCTCCAGATACGATCAGGGTTAAGTCCCCATTCCTAGTCATGATGCGGGTTACAGCGGTTATAAGAGGGAGGCTCCATAAGGTAATGCGATCGTGTATTTGACCAGAGGGCATTTTTTGGGTAATTTCGTGTTAACCTAAGTAAGTATGTTACATACACGGGCGGTTAGCTCAGCGGTAGAGCGCCTGCCTTACAAGCAGGATGTCACTGGTTCGAATCCAGTACTGCCCATTTTTTTGTACAGCACTTGTAGGGGCTTGGTTACCAAGAATCCGTGTCAACTTAAGCCAAAACCCTTACCAATTCTGATTTACAGCTATTCAAGGCAAGCATAACCTCAACCGAGACATTTCCTTATCGAACTGGGTAACGAAAGGGCGGGTTTATTTAAGTTATCGGTTGGGCGCCATAAGTTATCCGTCAAACCCGCCCCTACACCCCCTGCTTCCCCTGCTTCCCCTGCTCCCCCTGCTCCTCCTACTTTTCATCTTAAGTTGACACCAATGGGTTACCAAGCCCCTACTTGATGGGAACCCGGTGTACTGTTTTGATATAATCGCCTAACTTACCCACCCAGTTTTCCCATGTCACAAGCGTGTATTTTAGCTCACTTGAGTCACACATCCTCTGTGCCGAACCTGATCACCTCTGAACCCACGTTAAGCACGGTTTTAATCGGGATTGCGATCGCGTTTGGATTCGGTGCGGTTCATGCACTGTCCCCTGGACATGGTAAAACCCTCGTCAGTGCCTATTTTATTGGCTCTCAAGGAACCGCGCAGCAGGCGGTTTTACTCGGATTAACGATAACCTTTACCCATACGCTGAGTATTTTTCTCTTGGGTGCGATCGCGCTGTTTGCATCTCAATACTTCTTACCTGAACAATCCTATCCGGTGCTGAGTTTCGTGAGCGGGTTAACCATTGGTATCGTCGGATTGAGCCTGCTGAGGAAGCGGTTGCATTCCGATTCCCATTGCCATTCACACGCTCATGCACACTCACCCACTAGCCTTTCATCCCTGGTTAAATTAGGGATTGCGGGGGGATTAATGCCTTGTCCTTCTGCATTGGTGATGTTATTGAGTGCTGTGGCTCTGCACCAGATCAGCTATGGGCTGTTTCTGGTGAGCGGGTTTAGTCTGGGGTTAGCATCAGTGTTAGTTATTTTGGGTGTCGTCGCCATTTATGCTCGCCAGTGGCTGGAGCGATTGCCACAAACGGATCAAGTGTTGCAGAAGTTATCCATTTTGAGTGCGATCGTGATCATGGTCATTGGTTTTGGTATTACCGTTGTTTCAGTCACTACCTCGTTATGAGGCAAAATCAATCACAACCTTTTCAGAGATATCAAATGAAAGTAAAACAGTTCTTTGTTGTCCTACTGGTACTTGTCAGTCTTTTGGGCTTTCCCAGCCAAGCCTTCGCCCATGGTGTAGAAACAAACTATAACTTAAACATTAAGTCCCTGGAACTTCAATCGCTGTTCAGCACAGGGGAAGCGTTTAAAGATGCGCCTGTGATTGTCCATCCTCCTGCGGGTTCAGACTATGCACCGATTGAAGGAAGAACAAACGAACAAGGGATGTTTGTCTTTGAACCCGACTACTCCGTCAGTGGAGAGTGGGAAGTGGAGATTGGTGAAGATAGTCATTGGGATATGCTAACGATTCCGGTGAGCGATCGCGGAATTGATGTCGAGGCGATCAGCCAGATTCAGGAGGATCATCCTCACCATCATCACTATCTTGCCAGTCAAATTATTGTCGTGGTGCTTGCCATTGGTTGTGGCATTGGTAGTCAATTTATCAGCTATAAATTCAAGAATTAGCCTCGTAGGGGCGCACTGACGTCATTAGTATCAACTTAATGCTGAAACCCTTACTTAATCAGAGATCCCCCCTACCCCCCTTAAAAAGGGGGAGACCAGATGTTGCTTCGCTTTTTGTTCCAGGGGGAAGCCAGCGGATGCTTCGCTTTTTGTTGCACGGGGGGAACCAGAAATTAATCAAAGTCCCCCTTTTTAAGGGGGATTTAGGGGGATCTAAACTTTGAGCGCTAGTCATACAAACTCTTAAGTTGACACGGATGACTGACGTGCGCCCACAGGCAGAAAAACAGGCGATCGCATTTTTGACTTGTAACGAACAATGATTCCAATTATTATCCCACAAACCCTAAAAGTTACTCAGGAACAGTTTGAGGAACTCGCTGCGGCTAATCGCGACGTGCGACTCGAACGAACAGCTATAGGAGAATTAATTATTATGCCACCCACTGGGGGAATTACCGGAAAACGGAATATTGATATAGAAGGACAACTGTGGTTTTGGAATCGCCAGACAAAACTAGGGGTTGCTTTCAACTCTTCTACTGCATTTCGGCTTCCTAATGGAGCAGATCGTTCTCCTGATGCATCGTGGGTGAGTCAAGAACGATGGGATGCTTTGACACCCAAACAACAGGAAGCATTTCCGCCACTGTGTCCGGATTTTGCGATTGAATTGCGTTCTAAGAGTGACAATATGGAACCTTTACGCAAAAAGATGCAGGAATATTTAGACAATGGGTTGCGTTTGGGGTGGTTGATTGATGCGAAGAATAAACGGGTTGAGATTTATAGACCGAATCGGGAGGTTGAGGTTTTAGAGTCACCGAATAGCTTATCAGGGGAAGATGTTTTACCTGGATTTGTACTGGATTTACAGGTGGTTTTGGATGGTTAACAGTTATTTTTATATACCAGCCAAATTCTTCTAGCATGAGACTGTTAAAAAAATCATCATTAAAGAGCAGGGTTGTTAGTAAAATAAATCAAATAAAGGCAGTAGTAACCGATAAAGGTTTTAAGTTTTTATGGAATCAACGTGGAGATATTGAGGCGATGAATATAACCCTAACACCAGAAGCGGAACGATTAATTAAAGAAAAGCTTAAAAGCGGTCAATATCAAACGGCTGATGAAGTAATTCTTGAAGGGTTACAATTATTAGAGCAGCGAGATCAACACTATAAAGTGTGGTTAGAAGAAATTACTCGCCAAGTAGAAGTTAGTCTTAAACACCTTGCCCTTGACCAAGAGAGGGATAGGGACGTTGTGATTGCTAGACTGCGGGAGCAAGTTATGAGTGAAGCTTTAGATCCCCTAGTCATTAAGAAACTGAAGGGGCTAGCTCAGAAACACCAGCGCTCACTGCAAGCCGAGTTAACGCACATTATAGAAGCAGCTATTCAATCCCAAAGACTTAACCAAACTGACACAAAATCAATTCCTAAAACACCCGAAGAGTTGGGCTGGTCTCCGGGTTTTTTTGAGAAGACAGCAGGCAAGTGGCAAGGAGAACCATTGACACGAGGGGAACAAGGAGAATATGAGCAGCGGCTTTGGGAACTTTTGTGATTTATCTGTTAGATACGAAATTGAATTGCGTCTGGGAGTGACAACATGGAACCTTTACAATAGAATGACAGGGCGACTGGATATGAGGAGCGATCGCGATACCGTAGCCAGAGAAGTCTAACCCTACCTAATGATATGTGCGAATGAGCCTGAGAAACCCTCATTGAACGCCGCCTGATTGTTGGATTAATTATAAAGAGGAGAGAACAATGACTCAAGCTATTGATAAGAAACAAGTTATATTAGACAGACTCAAACGTTTAACTCCCCAACAACAGCAGGACGTATTAGATTTTATTGAATTCTTGCAGTTTAAGGCGCGAATGCGGGAGAGAGAGGTGGAACAAGAACCTATTTCCGCTTATGAAGCAGCCAAAGAGTTTGCAGGTTGTGTCGATGGAGGTCCCGGTGATCTGGCAACGAATAAAAAGTATTTGGAAGGAATGGGTGGCAAATGAAACAAAACGTACTACTAGATACGGGAGTTCTAGTAGCATTTGTTAACCAGCGGGAAAATTTTCACCCGTGGGCTTTAAATCAATGGAGAATGATTAATCCTCCGTTGCTAACTTGTGAGGCTGTGATAACAGAGGCGTGTTTTTTGCTGCACCATGTCTATGGGGGTGAGGAGGCGGTAATGGGGTTAGTCAGTGGGGGGACGATTCAGATTCCTTTTCGCCTCAGTGATGAAATAGGAAGAGTTAAAGAGTTGATGAATCAGTATCAGAATGTTCCAATGTCATTAGCTGATGGGTGTTTAGTGAGGATGAGTGAGTTGATCAAGGGGAGTTGTGTGTTAACCCTGGATAGCGATTTCCGGGTTTATCGGAAGAATCGGAATCAGATGATTGATTTGATTATTGCTGATGATCTAAAGTAAGATAGATAAAGAGGTGGGATTTTGTGTAGCTTAAGTTTTATTTTATACACCTATAAACATTGAGAATATTCGGCAGAGAGTATTTTTGTTTTGCCACTTTAAAATTATCAATGTAGCTTTCAGAATTATGTCCAAAATCAATCTCGATACCTTTGAATTAACACAACTTATAACTAAAGAAGACGATCATTTTGAATTTAAATCGAGTGGCACTAAACTCCCAGATCTAAAGAAGAAATTAAGCTGTGCTGTATCAGGCTTTGCCAATTCTGGTGGGGGATGCTTTGTTGCTGGTGTTAACAATGAAGGAAAGGCAGATGGTGGTTTTCCCTTGAAAATTGGAAAACAAGATTTACGAGACTGGATCGATCAAGTTATTCATCAAGTAGAACCATCTCCCCAATACGAAATTAAACTAATACAAGACCCAATGGGGCGCGGTAGTATTGAGCCAGATAAAGCAGTTTTCTTAGTCGCTATTCATGAAAGTTACATGGCTCCCCACATGGCTCCGGATAATTGCTACTACATCCGAGCAGGTGCACATACAGTTAAAGCTAAACATTTTATTGTTGATGCTATTTGGGCTAAACGACACTTTTCAAAACCACGCCTCACACATTTACTTCGTTTAAAACCGGATAAAGGAAAAGCTATACAGCTTGGAATTTTGGCGCTGACGGACGCACCAGCACTTGATGTGGCAATTAACATTGAACCCTTGCCTCAATTGCTCAGACAGCAATCCGGGCTTTTTCCCCTTAATTTGTCTTTAATTGATCGCAGTAATCCATTTTTTCTTGATATTGAAGGTTTGTCTCAGGATCAACCTCGTTTGAAAGAAGACATAATTATTGAGGTGCAATATCATGATCTGGCTGGCAAGCCTTATGTATATGAGCAAACAATTCAAAGTTCTAATTCTGCTCTTCCAATTTCTCTGAAAAATAATGATTATTCCAATATTGAGAATATACTCAAATTAATCAACAAGCAACTTGAAAAGTTGTCCAAAAAATAGAGAGGATAATAAATTTCAGTAACTTACGCGGTATAACAACCTTGCGACATCGGAGCCAAGTTAGTCTGTCGCTGAGTTGCAGATTCTGCTTACACTCTTAGTTAAGTTAAACCTTCACTGCCATCTCAATAATAGAGGAACTCGGTATGTATGAGAAGCGATCGCACTCCATACACACCCATTGATTAACTGGCAATTTCTTCAAGTGTTTGCTCACTCGTAAACATTTGCTATTCGGGTTGTTAAAGCTTACCAATATCTCACTGAAAATAAGAAATAGTTTATTTTATCAAAACAGTTAATTAGAAGTGGAACTCCGATTGGTGCGAACCTCGCTGAAGCAAACGGTGCTATATCTACAGCAGATTTTTCTGCTAAAGTATCAATAGCCTATAAAGAGTGCCTAGAAACCAAATATTGGCTATCTCTGTTGAAAGATACAGGATACATTGCGGAAAAAACCTTCAATAGCATACACGCCGACGCTGACGAGATAGGCAAAATCCTCTTCTCAATCCTCAAAATAACCCGACTCTCTGACAACTGATAACTGATAACTGATGACTGATGACTGATAAAGGATTTAGTAAATCATCGACTGTGCCAACGCGGGATGCCAAGACGTTTATGCTGGCATTCAGGAAGCGTGTGACGGAAACCCAGGGCGATAAAGCCCAGGTTGACGATTTTTTAAAGTCTAAACTAGCCAAGCTGGATGAATCACTATTGGCAGCATTACCGCTAGTGTTTGCAAGGTTGACGGCAGATCAGTTGCCGGACGAGCGGAAAAACATTGCACGATTGTTTGGATATTTTGGTAATTCGATTCAGCAGTTTCCTTTGGGTGATAAGAAGCTGAACCTGGAGTTGAGCATCTCGGCTTATCAACTTGCCCTGAAAGTTTTTACCCGTGAGGCATTCCCCCAAGATTGGGCGATGACGCAAAACAACTTGGGCAATGCTTACAGCAATCGCATCCGGGGAGAGCGTGCGGAGAATCTGGAACAGGCGATCACCGCCTACGAGTTAGCTTTGCAGGTTTATACCCGCAAGGCATTCCCTCAAGATTGGGCGATGACGCAAAACAATTTAGCAAGTGCCTATCTTTACCGCATTCGGGGAGAACGTGCCGAGAATTTAGAGCAGGCGATCACTGCCTATGAATTAGCTTTACAAGTAAGAACCCGCGAGGCATTACCTCAAGATTGGGCAGGGACACAAAACAATTTGGCAAGTGCCTATCTTTACCGCATTCGGGGAGAACGTGCCGAGAATTTAGAGCAGGCGATCACTGCCGATGAATTAGCTTTACAAGTAAGAACCCGCAAGGCATTCCCTCAAGATTGGGCGATGACGCAAAACAATTTGGCAAGTGCCTATCTTTACCGCATTCGGGGAGAACGTGCCGAGAATTTAGAGCAGGCGATCACTGCCTATGAATTAGCTTTACAAGTAAGAACCCGCGAGGCATTACCTCAAGATTGGGCAGGGACACAAAACAATT